>DJXM01000069.1 GCA_002449755.1 Caryophanales bacterium UBA7004 | reverse complement strand
AATGATGATATTTATCATTATGGTATTACAGGTGTAAATAAGGCTATCTTAGATAATATTAAATCATTAGGATATGCTTTAAAGTTTGTTGCATCATCAAAGAAGGTTGGAAATGAAGTAACTATTAGAGTTGAACCAACTATGGTTAGGCTAAATCACCCATTTGCTGCAATTAAAAATGAATTTAATGCTGTATTATTTACAGGATCAACAAATGGCGATTTAATGTTCTATGGTAAGGGTGCTGGCTCAATCCCTACTGCCACTGCAATCGTTTCAGATTTAGTATCTATTTTAGAAAACAGAAGCTATATTGGTTATAAGAATGAAAATAAGCTTATAGTTAATAGTAATCAAGAAACTAATTATTCATATTTTATTGTAGGAGAAGATGGTAAGGGTAAATTCCGTGAGCGTGTAAGCGACGAAGAATTATTACAGGCTAAATTCTACGCTAGAGTTTTAGATTAATTTTTACTACCACTTTTAGTGGTAGTTATTTTTTTAAAGGAGTTATTTATGGATATTAAGAAATTAAATTCAAATGAAGAATTCTTTAATAGATTTAAATATAATGATATTAAGGATGATTTAACTAATGCTATATCTAGAAAATATTTTGTAGAATATATTGATTATTTAATATCTAATAAGATTTCCTTTAATCTAATCTCATTTGATATTGATAAATTAAAAATATTTAATGATGATAATGATTATAAAATAGGTGATTTATTAATAAAAAAATTAATGGATATTATTTCAAATTATTTAGATACATATAGCAGTATTGGTAGATTAGATGGAGATGAAGTATCTATTATAATTAAGGGTGAATTTTCATATGATGAAAAGTGGAGTCTTTTAAGAAGAATTCATCAGGAAACTAGAAAGCCTATTAAAATATTAGATAAAGAATATTTAATAACCTTAACTTCAGGATTAGTTGCCTATCCTGAAAATGCAAATGATACAGAATCATTATTAAGATTATTAGATAAATCTATTTATAGAGGTAAAACTAAGGGCGGTAATTGCTATATCATCTATAGTAATACAAGACATAAGGATTTATCATTAAAGCCTGATATATCTATGATTGAAAAGATTAATAAAATAAAAGAATTGTTCATTGATTTTAAAAATAAGGATATTATATTAAATTCAATATCACTAATAAAGGATTTAATTAATAATTCTGATGGAGCAGCATTCTTTTTTAAGCATAAATTAATTCAATCAAATGATTTGATTATGAATTTAAATAATTTAGATATTGAATTGATTGATGAATTATATCCTTTAGGATTTATAAAGGTTAATGCCGTAAGTGAATTAGATAATGATTCATATTTATATCAATATTTGAATGCTAATAATATAAAGGCAGCTATTTTAATTAAAACAAAATTAAAAAAGGAAACTGGCTATTTAATGGTTTATTCAAGACATAATAAAATATGGAATGAAAATGGAATTGTTTTAGCACAGTGCTTATCTGATTATTTATCATTTAATATTTAAGCTACACTTATTGGTGTAGTTTTTTTAATCTTGACATATACCCCCATAGGGTATAAAATATAAACGAAATGAGGTGTCTATATGAGCTGTGAAATGTGTGAGGTTAAAACTAAAAAAAGAACAGAAGAAGAAAAACAAAAGCTTATTAATAGAATTAATAGAATTTCAGGCCAATTAAATGGTATTAAATCTATGATAGTAGATGATAGATATTGTGAGGATATTTTAATTCAATTATGTGCAGTTGAAAAATCTGTAAGAGCAATATCTAACATTATATTAGATAATCATATGCATTCATGCTTAATTGAGCATATTGAAAAGGGTGATTATTCTATTATTGATGAAATAAGTAATCTTATAAGGAGATTTCAATAATGAAGAAGAAATATGATATTAAGGGTATGACCTGTGCTGCATGTCAGGCACATGTTGAAAATGCCACTAAAAAGGTTAATGGTGTAATATCTTGTAATGTAAATTTATTAAACAACAACATGGTTGTTGAGGTAGATGATAAATATGTTGATGGAGATATTGAAAAATCTGTTAGTGATGCAGGCTATAGTGCTTCAATTCATGGTGAAAAGAAGATTGAATCTAAAAATGATAATGATCATTCATTAATAAATTTAATTGCAAGTGCAATTATATTATTAATATTAATGTATGTTTCTATGGGAAATATGATGTGGAATTTCCCGCTCCCTCCTATTTTTGATATGAAAGAAAACAAAATGGGCTTTGCTTTAATTCAATTTATTTTAGTATTGCCTATTGTATATATTTATAGAGGATATTTTATAAGAGGCTTTAAGAGATTAATTAAATTAGAGCCTAATATGGATACATTAATTGCAATAGGTGCTAGTGCATCTTTGATTTATGGTGTATTTTCATTATTTATGATTTCTTATGGATATTATATTGGTGGAATTAAAGGATATGAATATATTGATTTATATCATAAGGATTTATATTTTGAATCTGCAGGTATGATATTAGTATTAGTTTCATTAGGTAAATATTTAGAAGGATTATCTAAAAGAAAGACAACTAAGGCTATAGAGGAATTAGTTAAAATGGCTCCATCTAAGGCAAGAATAATTAAAGATAATGAAGAAATAATTATTGATGCTAAGGATGTGAAAATAGGTGATATAGTTATTTGTAAGGCCGGAGATATTATACCTGTTGATGGTAAGGTAATTGATGGTAATGGCTCTGTTAATGAATCTAATATAACAGGAGAGCCTATTCCTAATTTTAAGAAGGAGGGTGATGAATTATATTCATCAACTATTCTAGAATCAGGATATTTAAAAATAGAAGCATTAAAGGTAGGAAATGATACTTCATTTTCTAAAATAATTGAATTAGTAGAGGAAGCTTCTAATAGTAAGGCTCCTATTTCAAGAATTGCTGATAAGGTATCTAAAATATTTGTTCCTATAATTTTAGCCATTGCTATATTAACATTTAATCTAAATTTATTAGTAGCTATAAATTTAGATTTAGATTTAAATGCATTTTCTTTAGCTTTAAATTTTGCTATTACAGTTGTTGTTATTGCATGTCCTTGTGCTTTAGGACTTGCAACACCAGTTGCTATAATGGTTGGTACTGGTAAGGGCGCATCATTAGGCTTAATTATAAAAAATGGTGAAATATTAGAAAATACATCAAAAATAAAAACTATAGTTTTTGATAAGACAGGAACAATTACAATAGGAAAGCCTATTGTTACAGATTTTATTAATATCAAAAATTTAGATTTATATTCAATTTTATATAACATAGAAATAAAAAGCTCACATCCTTTAGCAAAGGCTATTATTGAATATACAAAGGATAAGGCAAAAAGATTAGATTATGGAGATGTTACATTAATTGAAGGAGAAGGATTAAAGACTAATTTTGATAATCATGAATATTATATTGGTAATTCTAAATCATATGATTTAGATACAGAATATAAAAATAAAATCATTGATTTAGAAAAAGAAGGTAAGACTGTTTTAATTATAATGGATAAGGATGATTTATTAGGTATTATAGCCCTAAAGGATATGCCAAAGGAAAATTCTAGGGAGGCAATATCTAATTTAAATAAAATGGGAATTAAAACAATAATGCTTACTGGAGATAATAAAAATAGTGGTTTAAAAATTGCAAATGATGTTGGAATTGATGAGGTTATAGCTGATGTTTTACCTATCGATAAGGGAAGAATCATAAATGAAATTAAGGAAAGAGAAAATGGCTTAGTTTCAATGGTTGGAGATGGTGTTAATGATGCTTTAGCTTTAACTAATGCAGATATAGCTATCTCTATTGGAAATGGTAGTGATGTTGCTATAAATTCTAGTGATATTGTCTTATTACATAATGATTTATTAGATATTCCTAATGTTATTAGATTGTCAAAAAGAGTATTAAATACAATAAAATTATGCTTGTTCTGGGCTTTCTTTTATAATTTTATTTGTGTGATTTTCGCAACAGGATTCTTATATTACATTAATGGATTTAAAATAACTCCAATGTATGGATCTATTGCTATGTCGATATCTAGTGTATCTGTTGTTTTAACAGCATTATCAATTAATTTATTTAAGGTAAAGAAAAATAATAATATAGAAATAAAAGGGGAGGAAATAAAAATGGAAAATATTGTTATTAATGTAGATGGTATGATGTGTATGCATTGTGCTAAGCATGTAGAAGAGGCTTGCCTAAAGGTAAATGGTGTAAAGGATGCTAAGGTTAGCCTAGAAAATAAAAATGTCACATTAACTGGTGATAATATCGATATTAATAAGGTTAAGGAAAATATTAATTTAGCCGGATATAAAGCATTATAAAAAAATATTTTAAAATTATATTTTAAATGCTATAATTATTATGTTTTATTTTTATGATAGGAGAATGATATATGTCAATTTCTGATAGTTTTTTGTTCGCTGATGAGGTTATCGATAAGGCTGAGCAAAATGTTCAAGAAAATGTATCGATAGACTGGCAAAAGGTATTAGATACTATTGTTAATTGGTGTACAACTACAGGTATTAGAGTATTAATATCATTAGTTATTATAGTAGTATCATTTAAGGTTATTAATTTTTTATGTAAGAGAATATATAAAAGATTAACTAAGAAAAAGGCTGATGCTACATTATCAAAGGTATTAGTTCAAACAGCAAGAATCGCATTAAAGGTTTTAGTTGTTTTAGCATTAATTGGCTATGTTGGCATTGAAACAGCATCTATTACAGCGATAGTTGCCTCATTAGGTGTTGGTATTTCACTTGCAGTTCAGGGTACATTATCTAATTTTGCTGGTGGTGTAATTATTGTTATTATGAGACCATTTAAATTAGGTGATTTTATAACATCAAATGGTCAAAGTGGTACTGTAGAGGATATTAAATTATTCTATACAACTATAGTTACTCCAGATAATAAGGTTATTTATATTCCAAATGGTACATTAGCTAATAATGTTATTGTTAATGCATCTGTAAAAGATGATAGAAGATTAGATATTAAATTCTCAGTTCATTATAATTCTGATTTAGATTTAGCTAAAAAGGTTTTATTAGATGTATGTAGAGAATGTGATTTAGTTTATAATTCACCTGCTCCATTTGCTGAAATAGGTGAATATGCAGATTCAAGTGTTGAAATATTTGTTAGAGTTTGGGTTGCAAGACCTGATTATTGGACTGTTAATTGGTATTTATTAAAGGAATTTAAAAAGGCATTAGATGCTAATGGTATTGAAATACCTTATAACCAATTGGATGTTACAATTAGAAATGAAGAAAATTAGAGGATATTATGAAGGAATATTTTAAGGGTGGAAATATGCTTAATCCTGTACCTGCTGTAATGGTTAGTATGGGAGATATGGATAAATCAAATATTGTAACAGTTGCTTGGTGTGGCAATGTTTGTACTAATCCACCAATGCTTTATATTTCATTAAGACCTGAAAGATTTAGCTATAATATAATAAAAGAAAATCAAGAATTTGTTGTTAATTTAGTTACTAAGGATTTAACATTTGCATGTGATTATTGTGGAGTTAAATCTGGAAAAGATGTTGATAAATTTAAGGAAACTAAATTAACAAAGCTAGAATCTAAATTTGTTAAAGCTCCATCTATTTTAGAATCACCTGTTTCTATTGAATGTAGAGTTAATAAAATAATTGATTTTAGTGATTCGCAGGTTAAGCATTCTCATCATATGATATTAGCTGATATTTTAGGCGTTACAGTTGATAAAGAATTAATTGATGAAAATGGAAGATTTAATTTAGATAGAGCTGGTTTAATTTCATATTCACATGGTGAATATTATGGACTAGGTGAATATGTTGGAAAATTTGGATATTCTGTAGCAAAGAAGAAAAAGAAGAAATAATATTTAATTTAAAAATTAAGGGGTAACTCTTAATTTTTTCTTTTTTAGCCTAATTATATATAGTATAATTAAATAAGGACGTGATTTATATGGAAGATACATTTGAAAAAGAATATTATGCTGATAATACAACTCAAAAAATATATTTAATATTTGTTATTACATCCTTAGTGGCAAACATTTTAGGTGCTGTATCAAATGTTTTTATTTTTGGTATGTCTATAACTACAATAGTATGCTTCTCATTTATAGCTATTATTTTAGTGGCTACTATTTTTGGTAGAGTATTTAAAAAATATGATGTCGCAATGTCTATTGCCGCATTTTTGATATGTGCTATAGAATTTCCATTTTTATATTTTTCATATAGAATATCTGCACTTCCTTATTTAGTTTTAGGAATCTATGCGGCATCTATAATTTATAAGGGAAGAGCTAAGGTTGCTATGCTATCTATATTTGCGACTATTTATGTAATTATCATTGCGGTAGGATTTGTATATCCTGATTATTATGATGAAATAGTAGAAGCATCAGGATCTGTATCTATGATAATATCTGGATTGGTTTCAGGTATTATTACAACTATAACAGTAGCTTTAACAATCAATATTGTTATTTATAATTATGTAAATAAAAATAATGAATATATTGAATTAAATAAAAGATTAGAAAGAATGAATCATTATGATTCACTTACACCATGCTACAATAGAAAATTCTTAATGGATTATTTACAAACAAACTGTAATGTAAGAACTAATAATGGTTTATCAATTGTTTTATTTGATATCATTGATTTAGGATATATCAATTTCAAATATGGATATACTGTAGGTGACCAGGTGCTAGCAGAATTTGCTGATATTGTATTTGCAACACTTAAGGGTAGAGGTATTGTAGCTAGATATGATGGACAAAAGTTTGTTGCTATTTTATATGTTACAGTTCAAGAGGAAATTAATAAGATAATAAATGCTGTATTAGATGAATTTAAGAAATTCAGTGAAAAAATAAAGAATGATAAATTCAATGTTTCATATGGAGTTACTATTTGTAGAAGTAATTTCTCAGTAGATGACGAATTGAAAATTGTTTATGCTAGAAGCTTAGATAATGCTAGAAAGCTACCTCATAGAGTATTTTCTGATGAGGGATTAATGAATCAAGGAGAATGATATTTTGGGTAAATATATAATTGCATTTGATCAAGGAACAACTTCATCTAGAACTATCGTATTTGATGAAAGAGCTAATATTATTTATAGTAAATCAAAGGAATTTGAGCAATTTTATCCTAAAAATGGCTATGTTGAGCTTGATCCATTAGTTATTTATAATGATTGTGTTGATTTATTAGTTTCAGCATTAAAGGATATTAATATTGATTATTCTGAAATATTAGGACTTGGAATTACAAATCAAAGAGAAACTACAGTATTATGGGATAAAAGAACTGGTATGCCTGTTTATAATGCTATATGCTGGCAATCAGGACAATCATCAGCTATTTGCGAGGATTTAAAAAATAAAGGATACGATAATTTAATTGAATCTAAAACAGGATTAATTATAAATCCTTATTTTTCTGCGTCTAAAATCAAATGGATTTTAGATAATGTAGAAGGTGTAAAAGAATTGATGGATGAGGGCAATTTGATGTTTGGTACTATTGATTCATGGCTAATTTATAAATTAACTGGAAATCATTATACAGATATTACTAATGCATCTAGAACAATGCTATTTAATATTCATACATTAAATTGGGATCAGGAGCTTTTAGATTTATTTGGAATAAATAAAAATATATTACCTAAAGTATTAGATTGTGATTCATCATTTGGTTTTGTAAAAGAGGAAAGAATTTCTAAATATTTAAATTTAGAAATATGTGGTGTTGCAGGTGATCAGGAGGCATCCTTAATAGGTCATACATGCTTCAATGAAAATGAATTAAAAATAACATATGGTACAGGAAGCTTTATGCTATTAAATACAGGAATTGAAGCTAAAAAAAGTAATAATGGCTTATTAACTACAATCGGCTATAAGATAAAAGGTAATCTTGCTTATGCATTAGAGGGTAGTGTGTTTATTGCAGGTGCGGCATTTAAATTCATTAGAGATAATCTAGAAATAGTAAAAAAGCTAGATGATATAGAATTTTCATCACTAACATCTAATGGTGTTATTTTTGTTCCTGCATTAACAGGATTAGGAGCACCATATTGGCAAAGCGAAGCACGTGGTGCCTTTTTAGGATTAACTCGTGCATCAACTAAATCTGATTTAGCATTCGCAACAATACTAGGAGTTGCCTATTTAAATTATGATGTATTTAAAATTATGGAATCAGATATTAATTCTAATATTAAAAGTGTATCAGCAGATGGTGGTGCATCATTAAATAAGATTTTGATGCAAACAGAAGCTAATTTATTTAAATCAACAATTAATACATTATCTATTAGTGAGGCCACATCCTTAGGTGTATATTATTTGGTTGGCTTAAATAAAGGCTTATTTAAATCATTAGATGAAATAAAAAGCCATTATAAGCTAAGAAGAACTTATAATCCAAATGATATTAAATATGAAATTGATTATGAAAAATGGCAGTGTGCTATAAAGGCTGTGGAGGTTTTCAGTGAAACAACAAAATAATATTAAGAATGAAAAAATTATATATACAGCTAGCTTTAAAGCTAAAAGAAGTGAAGAGTTATTATCATTTTTATTAGAAAAAATGAATACTTCAAGAAATAATGTAAAAAACATTTTATCTAATCATCAGGTTTTAGTAAATGGTAATGTAGTTACTCAATTTAATTATATGCTTGGACGTGAGGATGAAATTAAAATCTCTAAAAATCCAATTAGAGATGATAAGAATAAAAAGACTCAATTTAAGAAAAGACCACCAAGAATAGATATTATTTATGAGGATAATGATTTTATTGCTATAGATAAGCCAGCAGGATTATTATCTGTTGAATCTGATAATGATAATGAATCTGCTTATCTATATGTATCTAAATTCTTAGAACAAGAGGATAAAAGAAATAGATGCTATATCGTTCATAGAATTGATAAGGAAACATCTGGTGTTTTAATATTTGCTAAAAACCCAATTATTCATTCTAATTTAAGATTGAATTGGAATGATTATGTAATTACTAGAGAATATTATGCAGTAGTTGAAGGAAGAATGCCTAAAAAGGAAGATACAATAATTACCTATTTAAAGGAAAATCAAAATAATTTAGTTTATGTAACTGATGATAATAGAGGCCAAAAGGCAATCACTCATTACAAGGTAATTAATGAAAATAATGAATATTCATTATTAAAGGTTTTAATTGATACAGGAAGAAAGAATCAAATAAGAGTTCATATGAATCATTTAGGTCATCCAATCGTATTTGATGAAAAATATGGATATACTAAAAATCCATTAAAAAGATTAGGACTTCATGCCTCATTATTAGAAATTAAAAACCCATTAAATGGTGAAGTATTAAGATTTGAAGCTAAGGTACCAGCTAGCTTCAAAGCATTATTTAAGAAAGAGAAGTAATAAAAAATGAAATATGCATTATTAATAGATTCAGAAAATGCGAAACCACAATTAGATGAAATATTTCAAGAAATCTCAAAATATGGTGAAACTCCAATTAGATATTTAATTGGAGATTTTACTACTTTTCAGGCTAAAAGCTGGGTTCCGCTTTGTCAAAAATATGCTATAAGCTGTATCCAAACAATGAATTTTACATCAGGTAAAAATTCATTAGATATATCCTTAGTTATTGAAGGAATGAAAATTTTATATGAAAAAGAATATATTGATGGACTTATCCTAGTCGCATCAGATTCAGATTATACTCCACTTTGTAGAGAGTGGCGTAATATGGGTAAGGATGTTATAGGTATAGGTAAAATGAATTCACCTGAATCATATAGAGCATCTTGTACTAAATTTATTTATATAGAAAATTTATTAACTAAGACCTATGAAACTAAGGAAAGCTTGCTTCCACTTGATAAAATCAAGAAATTTGCTTTAGAATTAATAGATTCAAATAATGGAAGATGTCAAATGTCATTAGTATGTGAATCATTATTAAAAGCATTCCCTGATTTTGATGTTAGAAGCTATGGTTATTCTAAATCAATAGATTTTTTTAAAAACGAATTTAGTGAGCTAAGATTAGAAGAAGGAATTAAAAATACATATTTTTTAGTTTTAAATGATTATTCAAAGGAAATAAAGCCAGTAAAGCCTGTTCCTAAAAAAGCACCAAAGCCTAAACAGGCTAAAAAGGCTGAGCCAAAAAAGAAAAAGGCTAATAATTTAAAGGTTTTAAGAGAAGAAATTGATGACGATGATTTACCATTTTAAGAAAGTGAGGTATCTAAAAAATGAAAGAAAATGATTTTGTTTATTCTTTAACAAATGGAATTGGAATAATAAAAGAAATGTTTTTAGATACTGTAACTATCTTATATGAAAATAATGTAGAAATAAAAGAAAATTATTATGATGTAACACCAATTTCAAATAACGCCATTGATTTATTAAAAAATGATGAATTTTACGATATGCTACCAGAAGTATCAATTGAAAGAGCAGATGATATTGTAGAACAAAAACGAATTAAAAAAATAGCTATAATGGACTCTAATTTGACATCTTTGGTAAAGGGTTCTGGCTTTGAGGATTATCGCGTTAATATCACATTTACTAAAAAAGGCTTTAGAGCGAGCTGCTCATGCCCTGTCCAAACATCTAATTGTAAGCATGTAGCTGCAGTATTAATTGAATTATCAAATAAGATAAAAGGATTTAAGAGTAATATAATTCAAAATGATTTTACTAATTATGTTAGTGATATTAAATCTAAAATTTCTACAAGAATTAATTTAAATATATTAAATAATTTTTCTCTATATTTAAATCAATGTAATTTAGATGATATAAAAAATAATTTGAATATTTTAGAATCAATAGCGGATAATAAAAAGCTTGAAATAATAGTTGGAATGATCTATTATAATTTACATTCAAGAGCTATTTTTAGTAAATATTTAAATGGATATCCAAGAATTAATAGTTTATTAAATAAGCTAAGTAATAAAGGAAATATTATTGATTATATAAATAATGATAAATATATAAAAAGAACTAATGATATGCTATATTATCTATTAGCTTTTTTAGCTAATCAAAAATATGAAAAAATATTTGTTCTTGCAGTTAATAATACTAATGATTCTAGTGTCTATACTGATTTTTTAATTGATAAAATTAAAATTGATAAACAAATTATAGATTCTGTTTTTAATTATGATGGCTATGATTATTGGAGATTTGATTATATAAAAAAGGATATTTTTGATAATTCACCTGATGATTTAAAATTATATATCATAGAATATTATGATGGTGATTTTATAGATATATCTATGATATCTAAATTTCCATTTCCTAAGCAGCTTGATATATTAAGAAATTATAAAAATAGTAGAGAAGTCTTAAGATATATAAATGATAATTATTATGCTTTTTATGATTTAGAGCCTAAAAAATTATTTGGTGTTATCTATAATCATTTTTATAGAGCTAATAAGGCAGATAAAAATAAAACTATTTCCTTATTGATGAATGATAAGGAAGCTATAAATTTTGTTTATTTATTAGATAAAACTAAATGTAAAATTGATGCATTTAATCCTTATGCATTTTTTAAATATTATGATTATAAGGTTAAGATGTATGGAGAACCAGAAGATGGCTGTGTAAAAGTATTTATTTCAATATTTTTAGATGATATTGAAATAATGACATTGACATATGGCAATTATTTTAGCTTTGAATCATCATATGATAAGGAATATGTTGATAAATATAATAAGGATATTTTAGATTATGTAGAGGATAATTGTCCTAATTTTAAAGAAGAATATAATCAAAAATATGCTGAAATAAAGGCTATAATTGATGAGAAAAAGAAAAAAGAATATATTTATAAGATAAAAAAATTATCATCTATAGTTAATAGAATTGATGATAAGCTAATTGATAAGGTTGAATTAAAATATGTATTTAGTAAAAAAATATCATATAGAACATATCATACTACATTTGAAATGGAAATTAAGGTAGGTATTAATAAATTTTATATTGTTAAGGATTTTGTTGAATTTTTAGATAATATAGAAAAAAATAAAAATGTTAAATATGGTAAGGAATTAGAATTTAATCATAATATTGATAATTTTAGTGAAATTGATAAAAATGTCATAAATTATTTATTAACATTACCATATGAGGATTATTATAGAGGAGATAGAAGATCATTATTATTACCTGTTAAATGCTTCGATGTTATTTTAAATTTATTAAAGGGTAAAACTATTATTTACAATAATAAGGAATATTTAGTTAAATTAGATCAAGTTAAGCCTGATATTTCTATTGATGATAATTTTATTTTAAAATCAAATATCAATGATGAAAATTTATTGGAATTAAAAAAATTATATTATTTAGATAATAATTTAGGTATTATTAATGAAATTATATCTGATGAAAAAACTCAAGATTTAATCAGCTTTGCTGGTGAAAATAACAATATGGATTTATCTATTGTTAAGCAAGAATTCATGGATGAAATATATCCTAATTTTATTGATTCAATAACTGTCCCTGATGTTATTAGAAATGAATACCAGAATAATTTAATTAAAATTGAGGCATATTTTGATTATCAAAAGGGAAAAATAACTTGCGAAACTAAAATATTTAAGAAGGATGTTTTATTAACATCTGATTCATTTATGAATTCTACTGATAAGACTAAATTTTTAAAGTATAGTAATTATTTAGAAAGATTAGGATTTATTGATTCAAAGGAATTAATTGATCAAAGATTAATTTTAAAATTCTTTAATTTAGATTTTAAGGAATTAAGAAATCTATGTGATGTATATTTATCTGATACTATTAAGAATAAGAGTGTTTCTAAATTAGTAACACCATCTATTAGAATTCAATATGAAAATAATATGATGGAGGCATTTTTAGAGGAATCTGAATATAGCTCTGATGAATTAGTTTTAATTATGAAGGCTATTAGACAGAAGAAAAATTTTATTTTATTAGATAATGATAGAATAATTGATCTAGATGATAAAGAGGCTTTTGAATTTAGTGAGGCTATAAATGATTTAAGATTAGATATTAAAAATCTATATCAGAAGCAGCGAATTGAAACATATGATGCCCTAAAGGCTTATGCTTATTTAGATAATTGTAGTGTAGATGAATATATATCTAAAATGGTTTTAGATATTAAAAATTTTAAATCTTTAGATTTTAAATTACCTGAATTAAGTATAGGTACTAAATTAAGAAAATATCAAAAGGAAGCCTTTAAATGGTTAAATGTTTTAGCTAAATATCATATGGGTGGTATTTTAGCTGATGATATGGGATTAGGTAAAACATTAGAGATTATTACAGCAATTAAAGCAAATGATGATAATTTACCTTCATTAATTGTTTGTCCTAAGAGCTTATTATTTAACTGGTATTCTGAATTTGAAAAATTTGATGGTGAAACTGATGTTAGAATGATTTATGGAAATTCTGATATTAGAAAAAACCGAATTTTGGGAATTAATCCAGATAAAAAGGTAATTTATATTACAGCTTATGATTCATTAAGAAATGATATTGAATTATATCAAAATCTAAAATTTAATTATTTAATTTTAGATGAGGCCCAAAATATTAAAAATGTCAATGCGCAAAAGAGCTTAGCTGTAAAGCAAATTGATGCATTATATAGATTTGCTTTAACTGGTACACCTATTGAAAATAATATTATTGATTTATGGAGCATTTTTGATTTTGTAATGCCAGGATATTTACAGGATTTAAATAATTTTAAAGCAAGATATTTAAATAATAATTCTTTTAATGAAATTATTAGAAAAAAGGTCGCTCCATTTATTTTAAGAAGAACTAAGGAAGAGGTATTAAATGATTTACCTCCTAAATATGAACGTATTGTATCCTGTGATATGAATACATTCCAAAGAAAGATTTATGATGCTCATATTAATGATGCTAAAATAAAGCTTGATGAGGGATTAAGTGTTGAGGTTTTAGCATATTTAACAAGACTTAGACAAATATGTGTTTCTCCTAAATTATTTGTTGATGAATATGAGCATGGATCAGGAAAGCTTGAATATTTAAGAGAAATGATTCCTACATATATAAATGATGGACATAGAATATTAATATTTTCATCATTTGTAAGTGGATTAAATATGGTAGCGTCCCTTTTAAAGGAACTAAATATTAGATATTTAATTTTAACTGGTGATACAAAGCTTGAACAAAGAAAAATAGATACTGATGAATTTAATAAAAATGAGGATATTAAGGTTTATTTAATATCTTTAAAGGCTGGAGGTACAGGCTTAAATTTAGTTGGTGCTGATACTGTAATTCATTTAGACCCATGGTGGAATGTTAGTGCTGAAAATCAAGCAACCGATAGAGCACATAGAATTGGTCAAACAAGAAATGTTGAGGTAATTAAGCTTGTTGCCTCAGAATCAATAGAAGAAAGGGTTATTGAACTTCAAAATATTAAAAGGAAGGTTATAGAGGATATTATTTCTGATAATGATAAGTCTATAACTACATTTAGTTTAGAGGATATGAAGTTCATATTGAGCTAATATGGAAGAAATAAAGGATCCTAATAAGGAAGTAGATGAAATAAATCTTATTATGAATGAATATCATGATAAGAAAAATAAAATAGGTATATTATATAACGAATATACAATTAATTATGGTAAGGAATATAATATGGCTAATTTAGCAAATACCTTATTAAATTCATTTAATACTTTTGAAAAATTTTATGCGATTATTGAGGATAAGGTAGAGTTTGCTAAAAAGCTAAGAGATTTAGCTAATATGTCTATTGATTTATTAGAAATTAAAACAGAGGCTAATCTAGGAAAGATGAGATTAGGAAAGAAAAAAAGAATTGTAAAAAAGGAATATCCACTTAATAAGGAAAAACTGACAAATCTTTTGAATAAGATTGATGAAATCAATGATTTCCTAACAAAATTTTGTAAAATAGGCTAATTTGTCGAATAAAATACTTTACAAATGCGATTTTGTGTAATAAAATTTGTATTGTATTTGTTATGGAGGTATTTTTGAAATGATTAGAATTGGTATTTATGGTTATGGTAATCTAGCTCGTGGTGTAGAAGCAGCTATAAAGAAAAATGATGATATGGAATTAGTTGCTGTATTCACAAGAAGAGAGCCAGAAACAGTTAAGGTTAATACAGAAAATGTTAAGGTAGTTAAGGCTACAGATGTTACTAAATATAAGAATGATATTGATGTATTAGTAATTTGTGGTGGTTCTAGAACAGATTTACCTGTTCAAACTCCAGAATTAGTAAAATACTTCAATGTTATTGATTCATTTGATACACATGCCCATGTTAGTGAGCATTATCAAAATGTTGAAAAGAATGCATTTGAAACTAAGCACATTGGCGTAATTTCTATGGGCTGGGATCCAGGTATGTTCTCTTTAAATAGAGCTATTATGAATGCAGTATTACCTGATGGTAATGATTATACATTCTGGGGTAAGGGTGTATCTCAGGGTCATAGTGATGCAATTAGAAGAATTAAGGGTGTTAAAGACGCAAGACAATATACTTGCCCTGTTCAATCAGCACTTGACGCAGTAAGAAATGGAGAAAATCCAAAGCTTACTACAAGAGAGAAGCATACACGTTTATGTTACGTTGTAGCTGATCCTAAGGATTATGATAGAATTGAAAATGAAATTAAAACTATGCCAGATTATTTTTCTGACTATGATACAACAGTAAATTTCATTTCTCAAGAGGAATTAGATAAGAATCATAAGGGATTACCTCATGGTGGATTTGTAATTAGAACAGGTGAAACATCAAATGGTGTTAAGCATGTTATTGAATATAGCTTAAAGCTAGATTCAAATCCTGAATTTACAGGCTCTGTAATTGTTGCATATGCAAGAGGTGCTTATCGTTTAGCTAAGCGTGGTGAATGTGGTGCTAGAACTGTATTTGATTTCGCACCAAGAGATATTGCTAAATGCTCATATGAGGAATTATTAAAACATACATTATAAAAAATATGGTGGTTGAACCACCATTATTTTTTATATATAGGACTTGATTGCTCTAATTTAAATAGATTTATATTATAAATAGAATCTAATATTAAAGATGCATTTAATTCTATGTCTAATGCTAAATTAATATTATGCTTAATATTTGTGAAAATATTAAGCTCTTTTTTTATTTTGTTTAAATAATTTTTTCCTTTTTCGTTATATCCTAATACTCTAATAAAATCTATTTCATTTTCATATATTTTATTAATATCATTTTTCTTAATATTTAAAAGAATATAGATAAGCATTCTTTTAATTCTAGTTTTAGTATATCTTTTAGATACAAGTGAATCTATAAAAGAATTATAATCATTAAAATCCTTTATAGCATCTAATTTATTTTCTAATCCCTCATCAACAAAAAAGATTTCCTTTAATTCACTTTTTTTAGTTGATAATATTTTATATTTTAAATATTTAAATAATTCATTTTCATCTAATATATTGCCTTTATCATTTGATACAAAATTTGGACAATATTTATCTAATAATGATAAATCATTTCTAATTGCTAAGGCAGAAGTAATATGTTCGTCATTTGGCTTTAAATCCAAATAATTAGAATTGATTCTTTTTATTGTTTTTAATTCTATATTAAAATTATTTTGTTTGATTGCTTTAAAATAAAAATATCCTAATAAATCATTTGGAAGTAGATCAATATTTGATTTATTTTTATATGAATTAGAATAATCATCCTTATTATTAATATCATTTTCTTTTAAATAATATTCATTATAAATAGATATATCATTTAATTCACTACCAATCCATATTTCATCTACCTTAAGCATATTTAATATTTTAATTGCATTTGATGAAAATATATCAGCTCTTTCAATAGAATAAACTAATGGTAATTCTATAATTAGATCAATATTTGCTTTTAATGCTTGATGAGTCTTAGTAAATTTATCAAATAATGATAAATCTCCTCTCATAGTAAAAGAAGATGACATTACACAAATTAGTAAATCAGCATTAGATTTAGTTTTTACTTCATTTATATGATGAATATGACCATTATGTAATGGGTTATATTCAACTATTAATCCAACTATTTTCATAACATCACCTAGCATCATTATACAATTATTATTTAATAAATTAAATAAAGAAATAGTAATTGGAGGCTATTAATGATATAATTGATACAAGTGAGGTTTTGAAAAAATGAATTGGAATTTAAAATTATTATATGAAAATGAAGATGATTTAAAGCGTGATTTTGAATCATTAGATACTGATTTAGAAAATATAAAAAAATTAAAGGGAACATTAGGTACATATGATGGATTAAAAAAATATATGTATTTAAATAGAAACCTGTCATTAAATTTATCTAGATTATATTCTTATTATGCTATGCAAAAGGATATGAATCAAAAGAATCAGGAAAATGCTAGATTATTTTCTATCATTATGAATAAATATTATGATGTTATTTCAGGCTTAAGCTTTATAGAACCAGAGCTTATGAGCTATGGCAAGGATAAAATTATGGCATTAATTGATAATGAATTAGAGCCATTAAGATTCAGCTTAATTAAAATATTTGATTCAAAGAAGCATATTATGAGTGAAAAGGTAGAAGAGGTAATTTCAAATTATAATTCTGTATCAAATGCCTTTTCAAGATTATTTGATAATTTATCTATAGTAGATAGTAAGCCTGTAAAGGTTAAGCTATCTAATGGTGAGGTAATTGAATCTACTAAGCAGTTATTAACATATTATTTAGCTAAGCTAGATAATCAAAAGGATAGAAAAAAGGTTTTTGAATCTATCTATAAATATTATTATGATCATAAAGAAACATATGCGTCTATTTATGATGGTATGACATCTGCTGAATTAGCTTATGCTAAATCAAAAAATTATCAGGATATCCTATCTTCTCATTTAGATTCAAATAATATTCCATCAAGTGTATATTTATCTTTAATTAATACAACAAAGAAAAATACAGCTCCAATTAAAAAATATTATGAAATAAGAAAGAAATATTTTAATTTAAGTAAGCATCATACATATGATAGATTCTTAAAATTTAAGGAATCAAAAGTTAAATATAGCTATTTAGAATCTAAGGATATGGTATTAGATGCGACTAAGAGAATATCAGATGAATATTATAATAAGGCTAAGGAAGCTTTAGAGAATGGAAGAGTTGATGTATATCCATTAGATGGTAAATATAATGGCGCTTATTCAACAGGGGCTTATGATAGAGGTTCATTCATTTTATTAAATCATACTGATGATTTGAATTCAGCATTTACATTAGCTCATGAATGTGGACATTCAATTCACACATTATATGCAAATCAAAATCAAGCACCTGAAACTGCAGATTATACAATTTTTGTGGCTGAGGTTGCATCTACATTTAATGAGGCATTATTCTTAGATTATTTATTAGATAAAACAAATGATAAAGATGAAAAGATTTGCCTATTACAGGAAGCGATAGATGGAATTTTAGCAACTTTCTATCGTCAGGCATTATTTGCTGATTTTGAATATCAGGCACATAAACTAAAGGAAGAGGGTAAAACCTTAGATTCTGATATTTTAAGTGAAATATTTATTAAATTATATAAAACATATTATGGAATCAATATTAAGAGTGAAAAATATAAACAATTTGTTTGGGCTTATATTCCTCATTTCTATCATTCTCCATATTATGTATATCAGTATGCGACTAGCTATAGTGCATCTAGCTTAATTTATGAAAAGGTTAAATCTGGTGATAAGGAAGCACTAGATAAATATTTAAATATGCTTAAGAGTGGAGGTAGTGATTATCCTATTGAATTACTAAAGAAGGGTGGATGTGATTTAACTACTAGTGAACCATTTTTAAGTGTAGTTAGAAAATTAGATAGATTAGTCAATGAACTTGAGGAATTATTGAATGAATAATTATATATTCAAAAATAATCCTTATGATTTAGTATTTGAATATCTATTTAATGAATATAAAAAAGAAAATAAAATTAATTCTAATTCAACTATTATTTATCCTGGATTAGATAAGGATATTATTTCTATATCAAATATTGCAAAAGATAATAATTTAAAATTAATTGTTATTGCTAAAAATGATTTAAATATAGAAATTATTAATATCATAAATCAAAATAATCATGAGCTTATTACTATTCCTTCTAGTTTAGAAATAGAAGAATTAATAATGATGGCTAATGATTTAAAGGAAGATATTGATAATAGCCTAATTATTAATTTATTTAAAGAGAAAAAGGCAGTAAGTGCTTATTTTAAGAATTCTAAGGAAATATATGAATGTTTTAATGAAAAGAATTTATATTTAGAATTAAGATTTGGTATATTTACAGGAATTGCTAAATATTTTAAGATGCAGGATTTTGATATTAATATTATTGGAATTAAAACAATAGATTATGATAGTGATTTAATTGATTTAGATTTATTTTCTGAAGTAGTAAAAGAGCCTATAAATTATTTAGATGATTCAATGGTTATAAAAATTTAAATATATGTATTCTTACTTGAAACTTATTATCATTTATGATAATATATCAAAGAATACTTTAAGATAGTCCAGAGAGGCTAACAAGATTACTGATGGTTTATATTATGCTATTACTAGTTTTCTAGTCTTTTGGACTGGAAAACTATTTTTTTTGAGGTGTAGCATGAGAGGTTTATTAAATTTAAAGGATTTGTCTACTGATAAGATCTTAGAATTAATCAAGTATGCAGAAAAACTAAAGAAGGGATTTAGAATTCAATATCCTGATAAGAAGATTGCGACTGTATTTTTTGAAAATTCTACTAGAACACATTATTCATTCCAATGTGCTTTAATGAATTTAGGTATTAAGATTATTGATGTAGATACATCACATTCTAGTGTTAACAAGGGTGAATCATTATATGATACAGTTAGAACATTAGAGGCATTAGGTGTTGATGGTATCGTAATAAGACATTCTAAGGATGATTATTATAAGGAATTAGAAAATATTAAAATCCCTATTTTCAATGGTGGTGATGGTAAGGCAAATCACCCAACCCAATCATTATTAGATTTAATGACTATTCATGAGGAATTTGGAAAATTCAAGGGCTTAAAGTGCTGTATCGTTGGTGATATTTCACATTCAAGAGTAGCCCATACAAATATTGAAATTATGCAAAGGCTTGGTATGGAGGTTTATATTTCTGGCCCTGAAGAATTTAATGATAATTCAGCTCCATATATCCCACTAGATCAGGCTATAGATGAAATGGATATAATTATGTTACTACGTGTTCAATTCGAAAGACATCAAGAAAAGATGAGTATTACTGTAGAGGAATATCATCAAAAGTATGGAATGACTGTAGAAAGGATGAAAAGAATGAAGGAAAAGGCCATTATCATGCATCCAGCACCATTTAATAGAGGTGTTGAGATCGCTGGTGAGGTTGCTGAATGCGAGAAGTCTAGAATTTTTGAGCAAATGACTAATGGCGTTTATGTAAGAATGGCTGTAATTTCTGATTCATTAGATGGTAACCTATAATGATATTATTAAAGAATGGAAAAATTATTGAAAATAATCAGCTAGTTAAAAAGGATATTTTAATTGTTGATGATACTATTGCTGAAATAGAAGATGAAATAAATAGAGATAATGCAGAGGTAATAGATTGCAATAATTTATTAGTTATGCCTGGCTTAGTTGATGTTCATGTTCATTTTAGAGAGCCTGGTTATGAATATAAGGAAACTATTAAAACAGGAACATTAGGTGCGGCTAAGGGTGGAGTTACAACTTGTATGCCTATGCCTAATTTAAATCCTACTCCTGATAATAGAGAAAATGTATTAAAGGAATTAGAAATAATTGAGAAGGATGCGATTGTTAATTGCTATCCTTATGGCTCAATTACTAAGGGTGAGCAAGGAAAGGAGCCTTCTAAGGTTGATGAATTTTATGATTTAGTTCATGCAATTTCTGATGATGGTATGGGAAATCATAATTTAGCTATTTTAGAGGATCAAATGAGATTAGCTAAAAAATATAATTTAGTTGTTGCTTCACATTCAGAGGATTTAAATTATGTTAAGAATAAAGCACCTGAGGGTGAAATAATAGCTGTTGATAGAGAAATTGAATTAGCTAAGAAAATAGGATGTAAATATCATTTCTGTCATTTATCAACTAGAAAGTCAATTGAGCTTGTAAGACAAGCTAAAAAAGAGGGCTATACAAATATTACCTGTGAAATAGCTCCTCATCATTTGGTTTTAAATCAAAGTCTAGTAAATTTAAATACAAATTATAAAATGAATCCACCACTTAGAAGTGAGGATGATAGATTAGCATGTGTTGAGGCATTGATTGATGGTACATGTGATTGTATCGCAACAGACCATGCCCCTCATAGTGAGGCTGAAAAAGCATTAGAATTCTTAAATGCTCCAAATGGTATTATAGGAATTGAAACAATGCTACCACTTATTTATACAGAATTTGTAATGCCAGGATTAATAACATTAGATAGAATGCTTGAGCTTATGGTTTATAATCCTATTAAGATTTTTGAATTACCTAAGAGAGACCTAAAGGTTGGAATGATTGCTGATGTAATCGCAGCTGATATTAATCATTCACATATCTATTCATATAGTGAGATTCAATCTTTAAGTAAAAATAGTCCATTTATTGGAAGAACATTATATGGCTTTAATACATTAACAATCGTTAATGGAAAAGTAGTTTATAAAAAATAGAAAGGAAAAAAATTACATGAATAATAAGAAGCTTGTTTTAGAAACAGGAGAAGTATTTTTAGGTGTTGGATTTGGTGCTGACTGTGAAAAGGTCGCAGAATTAGTTTATAACACTTCAGTTGTAGGCTATCAAGAGGCATTTTCAGATCCATCTAATTTAGAGTACATCATGGTTATGGGTTACCCTGTAATTGGAAGCTATGGCTTAACTGATGAGGACTATGAATCTGATAGCTTAACTATTTCAGGTTTAGTTGTAAGAGAATATAGTAAATATCCATCTAACTTTAGATATACTCATGAGCTAAGTGAAAAAATGGATGAAAATAATGTCCCTGGTATTGCTGGTTTAGATACTAGAGAGATTGTTAGAATCCTAAAGGAAAAGGGCTCTATGAGAGCTATGATTGCAAATATTGAAACTGATACAGAGGAATGCTTAAAGAAAATTAAGGAATATTCAGTTCCGAAGGATGTTGTATCTAGAATTTCAACTAAGAAAGTATGGTATTCTCGTACCCTAAATTATAAATATACAGTTGCTTGTATAGATTTAGGCTTAAAGAAGAGCTTAATTAAAATGCTTAAGGATTTATCATGTAATGTTGTTGTACTTCCATATAATTCATCAATTGAAACAATTATGAAATATAAGCCAAATGGATTATTCATTTCAGATGGTCCATCTAATCCATATGATATTGAAAATGTAATTGATACTATCAATACATTAAAGGGTAAAATGCCAATTTTAGGTGTTGGCTTAGGACAAGAAATTATCGAGCTTGCCTATGGTGCTAAGCTTTATAAGCAGCATGTAGGTCATAATGGATGTAATATCCCTGTTAGAAATTTAGCTAACAATAAGATTGAAATTACTTCTCAAAATGATCAATATGCAGTTGATATTGAATCATTAAAGAAGACTAAGCTAAAGCCTACACATCAAAATGTAATTGATGGAATCATTACTGGTGTAGAGGATTTAGATAATAAGGTTATTGCTGTACAATATAATCCAGCTCCAACAGGAGATAGTGATTTTGTTTTTGAAAGATTTATTAAATTAATGGGAGGTAAGAAGAATGCCTAAGCGTACTGATATTAAAAAGATTATGGTAATTGGTTCAGGCCCAATTGTTATTGGTCAGGCTGCTGAATTCGATTATGCTGGTACTCAAGCTTGTCTTTCATTAAAGGAAGAAGGATATGAGGTTATTTTAGTTAATTCAAATCCTGCAACTATTATGACTGACCCTAATATTGCTGATAAGATTTATATGGAACCACTAGATCTAGAGCATGTTGCTAAAATCATTAGATATGAGCGTCCTGACGGATTAATTGCATCTATGGGTGGTCAAACAGGCTTAAATTTAGGTATGCAATTAGCTAAGAAGGGTATCTTAGATGAATGTGGTGTTGAATTATTAGGTATTAAGGCTGAAACTATTGATAAGGCTGAGGATAGAGAGCTATTCAAGGAATTATGTATTAGTGTTGGTGAGCCAGTTATTGAATCTGAAATTGCTAATAATTTAGATGAAATTGTAAAAGCAGCTCATGATATTGGCTTCCCAGTTATTTTAAGACCAGCATTCACATTAGGTGGTACTGGTGGTGGATTTGCTAATAATGATGAGGAATTATTACCTTTAGCAAAGAACGCTTTAAAATTATCTCCTGTATCTCAGGTATTAGTTGAGAAGTCAATTAAGGGATATAAGGAAATTGAATTTGAAATGATGAGAGATAAAAATGACACTGTCATTGCTATCTGCTCAATGGAAAATATTGACCCAGTTGGTGTTCATACAGGAGATTCAATCGTTTTAGCTCCTGCTCAAACATTAACATTAAAGGAATTCTCTATGCTTAAGGCATCAGCTGTAAAGCTTATGAGAGCATTAGATTTAGAGGGTGGATGTAATATTCAATTTGCATTAGACCCATATTCATTTAAATATTATTTAATTGAGGTTAATCCAAGAGTTTCTAGATCAAGTGCTTTAGCATCTAAGGCATCAGGATTCCCTATTGCTAGAGTTTCATCTAAGATTGCTGTAGGTTTAACATTAGATGAAATTAAGATTGCTGCTACAGTAGCTTCATTTGAGCCAACAATTGACTATGTAGTATGTAAATTCCCTAGATTCCCATTTGATAAATTCCAGGATGCAAATAGAAAGCTTTCAACACAAATGAAGGCAACAGGTGAGGTAATGTCAATTGGTAGAACAATTGAAGAATCATTATTAAAATCTGTAAGAAGCTTAGAGAATAAGGTAGATCATTTAGAATTAGCATCTTTAAAGGATAAGTCTTTAGATGAATTATTTGAATTCATTTCTAAGGAAACAGATGAAAGAATTTATGGTATTTGTGAGGCATTAAGAAAGAATGCTGATATTGATGATTTATATGATTTAACTAAGATTGATAGATTATTCCTAAGAAATCTATATAATATAGTTGAAATGGAAAAAACTATTAAGGAAAATCCAAAGAATATAGATGTATTATATGAGGCTAAGAGAATGGGATTCTCTGATTCATATATTGCAAGAACTTGGGGTATTTCTTATGTTGATGTTTATAATTTAAGAAAAGAAAATAATATTTATCCAGTTTATAAAAAGGTTGATACATGTGGTGCTGAATATTCATCTGATGTTCCATATTTATATTCGACATATGAGCATGAAAATGAATCTATAAGATCAGATAGAAAGAAGATTGTAGTATTAGGCTCAGGTCCTATTAGAATTGGACAGGGTGTAGAATTTGACTATACTACAGTTCATGCTATTTGGGGTATTCAGGAGGCTGGCTATGAGGCTATTATAATTAACTGTAACCCTGAAACAGTTTCAACAGATTATACTGTATCTGATAAATTATATTTTGAGCCTTTAACATTTGAAGATGTTATGAATGTTATTGACCATGAAAAGCCTGAAGGCGTAGTAGTAGCATTAGGTGGTCAAACAGCTATTAATTTAGCTGATAAGCTAGCTAAGCAAAATATTAAGATTTTCGGTACTCAGGCTGATGCAATCGATGTAGCTGAGGATAGAAAGCTATTTGAAGAGGCTATGAATGAAATTGGTATTCCTATGCCAAAGGGCTATGGTGTATTCTCAGTTGAGGAGGCTGTTAAGGCAGCTAATGAGATTGGATACCCAGTACTTGTTAGACCATCATTCGTTCTTGGTGGTAGAATGATGCACATTGTTTATGATGAGAAGGTATTAAAGGCTAAGGTAAAAGAGGCTGTTGCATTTGATAATGAGCACCCTATCCTAGTTGATAAATACGTATTTGGTCAGGAATGTGAAGTAGATGCTATCTGTGATGGTGATGATGTATTCATTCCTGGTATTATGGAGCATATTGAAAGAACTGGTGTTCACTCAGGAGATTCAATGAGTGTTTATCCTCCATATTCATTAAGTGAAGAGGCAAAGAAGACTATTGTAGATTATACTATTAGAATTGGTATTAAGCTAAAGATGGTTGGTTTATTCAATATTCAATTTATTGTTGATAAGAATAATAATGTATCTATTATTGAGGTTAACCCTAGATCATCTAGAACAGTACCATTCCTAGCGAAATCAACTGATACACCTATTGCTAATATCGCAACTAAGGTAATGCTTGGTGCTAAGCTAAAGGATTTAGGATATGTTGGCTTAGGTAAGAAACGTAAGAGATGGTATGTTAAGACACCTACATTCTCATTTACAAAGCTAACTGGTCTAGATGTTGTATTATCACCTGAAATGAAATCTACAGGTGAAGCAATCGGTTATGATTATTCATTAAATAGAGCATTATATAAATCTTTAAAGGCTTCTAATACAAGAGTATCTAATTATGGTACAATATTAGCAACTATCGCTGATGCTGATAAGGAAGCGGCTCTACCTTTAATTAGAAGATTCTATAAGCTAGGATTTAATATTGAGGCAACATCAGGTACTGCTGATTTCTTAAAGAAGAACGGAATTAAGACTCGTGCTAAGAAAAAGATTAGTGAGGGTAGTGAAGAAATCCTTGATTCTATAAGAAAGGGTTATGTAACTTATGTTATTAACACATCAACTGAGGGTGTTAATCAAAATATTGATGGTAAGCTAATTAGACGTGCCGCAATTGATAATAATGTTACTGTATTTACATGTCTTGATACTGTAAAGGTATTATTAGATGTATTAGAAGAGGTAACAATGGGAATTTCTGTAATTGATAAGGAGTAGATAAAAAATGAAAGAAGTAGAGTTAACAATTACACAAAACGAAAAGGTATCTAAAGATATTTATCTAATGAGACTTGAGGGTGATGTAAGCGAGATTAAGAACTGTGGTGAGTTCATTAATATAACTTTACCTTCTCATTACTTAAGAAGACCAATATCTGTTTCAGATTTTGGGGAAGGCTATGTTGATATCTTATTTAAGGTTATTGGCCTTGGTACTAAGGATATGACAGCTTTAGAAATTGGCTCTAAGCTAAATTGCTTAGTAGGATTAGGTATGGGCTTTAATTTAGATAAAACAGATAAGCCTACTTTAATTGCTGGTGGTATTGGTGTGGCTCCAATGTTTTCAGTAATTAGAATGTATAACGAAAAGGGCATTAAGCCTCAAATGATTTATGGCGCTAGAAGTAAGGATGATTTAGTATTATTAGATAAGCTAGCTAAAGCTACTGATTTACATATTTGTACTGATGATGGCTCTTATGGATTTAAGGGTACAGTGCTTGATTTAATTAAGGCAGAAAATCTAAATATTGATTATTATTATTCTTGTGGACCATATAGAATGCTTGAGGCATTAGCTAAAGCATATCCTAATGGTGAGGTTTCGCTAGAGGCTCGTATGGGATGTGGCTTTGGTGCTTGTATGGGATGCTCAATTAAGACTATTAATGGACCTAAGAGAGTATGTAAGGATGGTCCAGTATTTAATGCAAGTGAGGTGGAATTTTAATGAATACTAAGATTAATTTTTTAGGTAAGGATTTTAAAAATCCAATTATTCCAGCCTCTGGTACATTTGGATTTGGTTATGAATTTGCTGAATTATATGATATTAATTGCTTAGGCTCTATATCATGTAAGGGAACTACTCTAAATCCTAGATATGGTAACCCATTACCTAGAATTGCTGAATGCCCTGCTGGATTAATTAATTCAATTGGACTTCAAAATCCAGGTGTTGATAAGGTTATATCAGAGGAATTACCAAAGCTAGATAAGGTTTATAGTGACCAAATTATTGCAAATGTTGGTGGACATTCTCAATTCGAATATGTTGAAACATGTAAAAGATTATCTAAGTGTGATAAGGTATTCGCAATTGAATTAAATATCTCTTGCCCTAATGTAGAGGGTGGAGGTATGGCATTTGGTGTTGACCCTGATACTGCCTATACATTAGTTAAGGCCGTTAAAAAGGCATGTAAGACAAAGCCAATTATTGTTAAGCTTTCACCTAATGTTACTGATATAGTAAAGATGGCTAAGGCTGTCGAAGAGGCAGGAGCTGATGCTATAAGCCTAATTAATACTTTAGTTGGTATGAGAATAAGCTTAAGAACAGGTCAACCTATTATCGCAGTTAAAAAGGGTGGATATTCAGGACCTGGTATATTCCCTGTAGCCTTAAGAATGGTATATGAGGTATCTCATGCAGTAAATATTCCTGTAATTGGTATGGGTGGTATTTCTAATGCATATGAGGTTTTAGAAATGATGATGGCTGGTGCTTCACTAGTTATGATTGGTTCTGAGAATTTAGTTAATCCTTATGCTTGCCGTGATATCATTAATGATTTACCAAGAGTTATGAATGAATTTAATATTGATGATTTAAGCACAATCATCGGAAAGGCAAAATAAAATGAGAGATGTTATTATAGCTTGTGATTTCAAAAACAAAAATGATTTATATGAATTTTTAAAGCCATTTGATGGTTTAAATCCATATTTAAAGGTAGGTATGGAAATCTTCTATAAGGAAGGACCATCATTAGTTAGAGAGCTTCATGAAAAGGGATTTAAAATCTTCTTAGATTTAAAATGCCATGATATTCCTAACACTGTAGAATCAGCAATGAGAAATTTAGGTGAATTAGGTGTTGAAATCACTAATGTTCACGCAGCTGGTGGTATTAAAATGATGGAGGCTGCAAGACGTGGCTTAGATTCAACTGAATCTGGTAAGAAGACCAAGCTAATTGCTGTTACACAATTAACTTCAATATCACAAGAAGTATTAGAAAATGAATTATTAATTAAAGAGAATTTAGCAGATGTAGTAAAGCAATATGCTCTAAATGCAAAGGCTGCTGGCTTAGATGGTGTAGTATGTAGTGCACTTGAAGCTCCAATTATTAAGGAATTAGGATTATTAAGTGTAACACCTGGTATTAGATTTGCTGATAACTCAGTAGATGATCAAAAGCGTGTTGCAACTCCTCAATTAGCTAAGGAGTTAGGCTCAACATATATTGTTGTAGGAAGAAGTATTACTAAGGCAGATGACCCTGTCGCTGCTTATAAGAGATGTGTAAAGGAGTTTTGTTAAAATGAATGAAAAGGAATTAGCAGTAGAGGTTGCTAAAAATTTATTAAAGATTAAGGCTGTTTTCTTAAAACCAAATGATCCATTTACTTGGGCATCAGGTATTAAATCACCAATTTATTGTGATAATAGATTAACTCTATCTTTCCCTGATGTAAGAAAGGTAGTAGAAAATGGTTTAGCAGAAACTATTAAGAAGTATTATCCTGATGTAGAGGTTATTGAAGGTACTTCAACTGCAGGTATCGCTCACGCAGCTATGGTAGCTGAAATATTAGGCTTACCAATGGGCTATGTAAGAGGTGGAGCTAAGGACCATGGTAGAGGAAACCAAATTGAAGGTATCGTACCAGAGGGAAAGAAGGTTGTAGTTGTTGAGGATTTAATTTCTACAGCTGGCTCATCTTTAGAGGTTGTTGAAGTATTAAGAGAAGCTGGTGCTAATGTATTAGGTATCGTTTCTATCTTTACTTACGGCTTAAAGAAGGGTATTGAAAGATTAGAGGCTGCAAAGTGCGAAAATCATTCAATTTCTAATTTTGAAACATTAGTAAATGTTGCAGCAAAAGAGCAATATATTAGCGAAGCTGATATTAAGAAGGTATTAAAATTCCAATCTAATCCAAGTGATCCATCTTGGATGGAAGCATAATTAAAAGAACAATAAAATGATTTAAAGTGGTGATAAAATGTTCGATTTAGAATCGATCACTGATCCATCCTTTATAAAGAAATTATCAATTAAGGAATTAAATGAGCTTGCAAAGGACATAAGATTATTTTTAATTGATAATATTTCTAAAACAGGAGGCCACCTATCTAGTAATCTTGGTGTTGTTGAAATTACAATAGCTATGTATTATGTTTTTGACCCAGAAAAGGATAAATTCCTTTTCGATGTAGGTCATCAATCATATGTTCATAAAATTTTAACAGGAAGAGCTAAGGATTTTAAAACATTAAGACAATATGGTGGAATGTCAGGATATATTTCAAAAACTGAATCTAAATATGATATATGGGAATCTGGTCATTCATCAACATCTATCTCTGCTATGGCAGGTATGCTAGTAAATGATAACGAAAGTGACAGAATCATTACAGTAATAGGTGATTCATCTATTACAAATGGTATTGCCCTGGAGGGATTAAATTATATTGGTGAAAAAAAGGATAAAAGAGCTATTATTATTTTAAACGATAATAAGATGGGTATATCAAAATCAGTTGGTGCCTTTTCTAAGATGTTTTCTAGAATGAGAGGTACTCGCTTTTATCGTGGCTTTAAAGCATTTTTAATTCATATTTTACCAAGAATTATAGTAAGAATATTCCATAGATTAAAACGAAGCTTTAAGGCTTTAATTCAGCATGATAATATGTTTGAGGATATGGGATATGATTATTATGGACCATATGATGGTAATAATATAAAAACATTAATTAAATTATTTGAAAGAATTAAAACTCATACTGATTCACCTGTAGTCCTACACTTAAATACTATAAAGGGTAAGGGCTATAAAATTAGTGAGGAGGATAAAAATGGAGATTTCCATGGTGTACCTCCATTTGACCCACTAACTGGAGAGCCTTTAAAAAAGCCTCAAGGTATAAGCTATAGTGAGGCAGTTTCAAATTATTTAATTGAAAAAAGAAAAAATAATGAATTTGTTGTAATTACACCTGCGATGCTTGCAGGCTCTAAGCTATTAAAATTCCAAACAGAATATTCTAAGGATATTTTTGATGTAGGTATAGCAGAGGAGCATGCCGCAGTAATGGGTGCTGGTGTTGCATTAAATAATAAGAGAGTTGTATTATTAATGTATTCTACATTTGCTCAAAGAGCATTTGATGAATTCCTAAATGATATAGCTCGTCAGGATTTACCTGTTATTATTGGTATAGATAGAGCAGGTATAGTAGGAGAGGATGGAGCGACTCATCAGGGTATTTATGATGTTGCAATGTTTTCATTAATGCCTAATTTCATTATTACAATGCCAAGAAATCAGCAGGAGCTAATAGGCCTATTTAATTATGCCTTTACAGAGAAGCATCCAATTGTAATAAGATATCCTCGTCAAAGAGAATTAGAATCTAATATAGATTATAATTATGTATCAAATCTAAATTGGGAATTATTAAATAATGGTACTAAATTAAATATCTTAGGCTATGGTACTGATATTGAAAGAATAAGTAAATTAGTTAAGGATAATAATTTAGATTCAAATGTATATGATTGTAAATCAATAAAGCCAATGGATTTAAATGCTTTAGATTCAATATTTAATAATGGATTACCAATTATAGTATTTGAACAGGCAGTATCTAGTGGTACACTATATCATAAGATACTAGAATATAAGGAAGAAAAGAATTATAAATCTAAGGTTTATAAGCATTCATTTGATACAAATACATTGATTCCTCATGGCTCAATGAAGGATGTATATGAGCATTTTGGATTATCAGATGATGATTTATTAAAAGCAATAAAGGATTTACTATAAATGAAAAGGGACTATTCAAGCGAATAGTCCTTTTATAACGTCTTTAAATATTCAATTATTTCATCTACTAAAAAGCTTGGAGTTGAAGCACCAGATGAAATATTTACAATATTTACATCCTTTAATAATTCCTTATCTAAATTCTTTAAATTATCAACAAATATTGTTTTTACCTTAGCAATTTCAGTAGATACCTTATAAAGCTTTAATGAATTAGAGCTTTTTTTATCTCCAACAATTATACATAAATCACATTTAGGCTGATTAGCTAAAGCCTTTTGTCTAACAGTAGTAGCATTACAAATCTTATCATCTATTAATATATTTGTATATTTATTTTTTAATTCAATAAATAAATCCTCAATATCATAAATAGATAGAGTTGTTTGATTTGTAACATAGATTTTATCATTTTTGATATTTAAATCTTTAATATCATCTAAATTAGATATGAAATGTATTTTATTTGAAATACCTAATACACCCTCACATTCAGGATGACCCTTAGCTCCTATATAGATACAATCATATCCTAAATCTAAATGCTCCTTCATTTTTTTATGAACTAAATGAACCATAGGGCATGTAGCATCAATGATATTTAAATTCTTTTTCTTAGCCTTTTCATAAACTAATGGTGAAACACCATGGGCAGAAAATACGACAGTCCCATCATTTATCCTATCTAATAATTCTAATCTAGATAATCCCTTTTCCTCAATAGTAATAACACCCTTATTCTTTAAATCATTTATTACAAAATCATTATGAATAATTGAGCCTAAGGAATAAATTTTGTCGTTTTTATTTATTGCCTCATTTATGATTTTTAAAGCATTAATAACACCCTGGCAATAGCCCTGGGGCTCTATTTTATTTATTATCATTTTTAATACCACCGAATCTTCTGTCACGGCTTTGGTAATCCTTAATTGCTTTAATTAATTCCTTCTTATTAAAATCAGGCCATAATACATCTGTAAAATATAATTCAGCATAGCCTAATTGCCATAATAGGAAATTAGAAATTCTAACCTCACCTGACGTTCTAATTAATAAATCTAGTGGAGGTAAATCCTTTGTGAATAAATTATTTTCAATTAGCTTTGGTGTAATATCATCTAATTTGATTTCATCATTCTTATACATTTCTGCAATCTTTTTAACAGCAGTAGTGATTTCATCATAAGAGCCATAATCAACACATAGATTAACTATAACGCCAGTATGATCCTTTGTTTCATCCTCTAATTTCTTGAATAGATCTAAAAATTCCTTAGATAATCTATCCTTTCTACCTATTAATCTTAATCTACCATTTCCTTTAACGATATCCTTATAAAATCTATTAATAAATTTTAAAGGAGCTGTCATTAGGTAGTTGACCTCATCCTTTGGTCTATTCCAGTTTTCAGTTGAAAAGCAGAAGAATGTTACAGCCTCAATTCCAAGCTCATTACAATTTCTTGCGATATCTCTGATATTGAAGCCACCCTTTCTATGTCCATAGGTTCTAGGCATTCCTCTTTTTTTAGCCCATCTACCATTTCCATCACAAATTATTGCTATATGCCTTGGCATTCTATTTTTATCTAAATTTTCCATAATAAAACCTCACTTAATTTCATTATATCATAATGAATTTTTGTTTTGTATTTTAAATTGTTGTATAATTAAATAAAGTATTTTTTTAAAACGGATGGTTTATATGCTTAAATATTTTAAATATACTAATAGAATGATTATTCTTCATACAATATATTTTATAATTATTTCAATGATATTATCATCAATTTCATTTTTTGCAGGAGATAGCTATAAGCTTCCTTTGATTATTATATTTTCTACTATTTTATTTTTTTATTTCTTTTATATAGGATTTGGCTATTTATATATATTCATCAAATATATAAAGGAAAGAAAAAAGGAAGGAAGCCTATTATATCAATATAGGAATGATAATATTTTTAGGGTTACAGTTGCAAATAGCGTAAGTGCTATTTATGCCTTTTTATATGCGATTTTTTCTCATATAATGATGTATTTAACTAATTCATATTTTTATTTATTTATCGAGGTGGTTTATATAGCAATTGGTTTAATGAAAATATATTTAATATTACATGTAACTAATTTTAGTGAAAAGAAGAAAAAGATTGATATATTTATAAATGTGTTTTTATTTTCAATGTCTCTATTAATGATATTATGTGCAATTTTAATTTATACAGATAGAGGAACATTTGAAAAATATAGTATTTTAGTTTATGCCTATGCAATCTATGCCTTTTATTCATTAATAAGTGCGATTATATCATTTGTTAAGGCAAGAAGAGTAAATAATCAAATTAGACAAAGATTCTTCATTGTAAAATTTGCTTGTGCTATATTTTCTATGTATGTTTTAATGGTTTCATTATTAAATCAATTTTCAAATACCGATCCATCAAGATATGAGCTTATTGGTGGTATAGCATTAGGAGCTATTATATTTTTAGAATTTATAACTATTTGTTATGTAAAAATAAGAAATAAACGTATGAATATTGAACAATAAGTTTATTAATGTATAAGTTTTGATTTAAAATTTAAAATTATATGTTATAATAAAAAAAAGGAAGGACGATGATTTATATGAAATATGTAATTACTATTGGTAGAGAATACGGCAGTGGAGGAAGATTTATTGCTAAGCTAGTCGCAGAAAGATTAGGCATTTCATTTTATGATAATGAATTAATTACTGAGGCTTGTAAGGAATCTGGCTTATCACCTGCAATATTAGAAACTTATGATGAAAAAACAGATGGTTTCTTTAGTGTTGCTGGTATGTATAGCTATGATATGAGCTTATCTCAAAAGGTATTTTTAGCTCAATTTGACGCAATAAAGAAAATCGCTGAAAATGAATCATGCGTCATCGTTGGTAGATGTGCTGATTATGTTTTAAAGGATAATGAAAATCTTGTTAGTATTTTTATTTGTGCTCCAATGGATGAAAAGGTAAAAAGAGTAACTGAGTACTATGGAATTAATCCTGATAAGGCAGTTAGTACAATTACTAAAAAGGATAAGAAGAGAAGAGGATATTATAATTATTATACTGACCTAGATTGGGGTAAGGCAGCTAATTATGATATGTGTATTAATTCAAAATTAGGTATTGAGCAATGTGTTAATTTAATTGTTCAATATGTAAAGGAAAGATTTAACCTTGAGTAGTCTTTTAGATTATTCAATTCTAATTGTTAGAAATCTTAATCTTGGGGTTGGACAAAGCGTAGAAATTGTTTGTCCACTAGAATGTAAAGAGCTTGCTGATACATTGAAGGATGTATTGGTACGCTCTTTTGTTAATGTTTCTATTACCTATAATAACGAAGAGGATGATTATTATATTGCTAAAAATGAGGATTACTATGATAAGCTAATAGAGTCCCAATTTGTTAGAATTTCAATAATCTCATCATTTACTAAAAATAAATCAAAAAAATACATAGAAACCCAAACTATGAAAGTTAGAAATTATTTATATTCTAGTCATAGTCAAAGAACTGTTGTTGCTTATCAAAATGAAATATGGGCTAAGAGATTAGGGATAACATATTTAGAATTGAAAAATAGAATAATTGATATGGCATTAAGAGGTAATCCATTATCTAAATATATAGATGATTTATATAATTGTGATATTAAATATGCAAGAATAAAAAGCTCTATAGGAACAGATTTATATATGGAATTTACTGATGGATTTATTTTTAATGATGGCTTTATTAAAACTGAAAATGGAATCCCATTTAAGGCTAATATTCCGTGCCTTGAAATATTTACATCCCCTATTAAAAATAGCCTAAGAGGTCATGTAGAGGGAAGTAAGCCTGTTTATATAAATGGCAGAATAATCAGAAAATTTAGTATTGATTTTATGAATGGTGAAATTGTTTCAGCAACAGGATTAGATTCAATATTAAATGATGATTCATTATTTTATTGTGGTGAACTAGGTATAGCATATTATTCTGATTTCTTATTTTATAATACCTTATTAGATGAAAATTTATCTACTCATATAGCTTTAGGTAATTCATATTATATGGGTGTAAAGAAAAGAGAAAGAAATAAGCTTAATACATCATTTTATCATATAGATTTGCCAATAGATGATGGTACTATTGAAATAAGGTTTTATGATAAGGATGATAAGCTTAAGGCTTTATTTAAAAATACAGGATTAGAAATATATGATAACTAAGGATATTCATTCAAATAAGGAAACAGTAAATGATGCATTGTACCTATTAGATTTAGCTATAAGAGAGGCTAAAAAGGATAAGGATAGAATATTATGCTTAATAACTGGGTATGGCTCTAAGGGTGGAACTCATAAGATTAGAACTGCTGTATTAGAAAAAATAGAGGAGTATAAGAAGAATAATAGAATAAAAGCTTATATTTTGGGTAGTGACATCGATTATGGTGAAAAATATATTGAGTTTTTAAAATCAGCCAAAGGGTTTTATAACGTTGAAAAACAGTGTAATAATGGGGTAATTTATATTGCTTTGTAAAATATTTTTGAGTAAACGCTTTCAAATTCTCGAATTTTATATAAAAAGTTTAAATTGAAACGTAGATAACGAAACAAAATTCGAAAATAATTTAAAATGTTCGAATTTTGTTTTTTATTTTTAAAAAGTTACCTAAAAACAAACAAAAAATATGGCTTTTCTTCGTTGACTTATTATTTTAACATGATATAATAAAAGGGTAATTCGTAAAAATTCTCTCTATATAATTTATTATATAGGTAGATAAAAAGAGGTGGTGAATTAATGGCTAGACATACATTATCTGTATTAGTTAATAATCACATGGGTGTCCTTTCAAGGGTTGCAGGATTATTCTCTAGACGTGGCTTTAATATTGAAAGCCTAGCAGTTGGTGAGACTGAGGATCCTGGATTTTCTCGTATGACGATTGTTACATCAGATGTTGATGATGAAACTTATTACCAGATTAAGACTCAGCTTGCGAAGCTTATGGATGTTGTAAAAATTCATGAGGCTGATAAGGTTGATTCTGTTGTACGTGAGCTTGCTCTTATTAAGATTGATTCTAAAAATGATAAGAGAAGTCAAATCCTTGAACTTGTTAACATATTTAGGGCACATGTTCTTGATGTTACGAGTGAAACATTGATTATCGAAATAACAGGTGATTCTGAAAAGATATCTGCTATTATATCAATGTTAGATGAGTTCGGAGTAAAGGAAGTTATCCGAACTGGTGCAATCGCTATCGCTAGAGGCTCAAGCGAATTAAAGAAGTAGTTAAAAATTATAGAAAGAAAAAGGAGATATTTTAAAATGGCAGAAGCTAGAATTTTCTATGAAAAAGACTGTGACTTAAATTATTTAAAGGGTAAGACAGTTGCAATTATTGGTTATGGTTCACAAGGCCATGCACATGCATTAAACTTAAAGGAATCAGGAGTTAACGTTATCGTTGGTCTTTATGAAGGATCAAAGAGCAAGGCTAAGGCTGAGGCTCAAGGCTTAACAGTTTATCCAACTGCTGAAGCAGCTAAGATGGCTGATGTTATCATGATTTTAATTAATGATGAAAAGCAAAAGGCTATGTATGAAAAGGACATCGCTCCAAACCTAAAGCCTGGTAAGATGTTAATGTTCGCTCATGGTTTCAATATTCATTATGGTTTAATTAACCCACCTAAGGGAGTAGACGTAGCTATGATCGCTCCTAAGGCTCCAGGTCATACAGTAAGATCTGAGTTCCAAGCTGGTAAGGGTACTCCATGCTTAGTAGCAGTTGAAAGAAATGAAACTGGTAAGGCATTAGAGATTGCACTTGCTTATGGTGCTGGTATTGGTGGCGCTCGTGCTGCAATTTTGGAAACTACATTCAAGACTGAAACTGAAACTGACTTATTCGGTGAGCAAGCAGTATTATGTGGTGGTGTTTCTGCATTAATGCAAGCTGGTTTTGAAACATTAGTTGAGGCTGGCTATGATCCACGTAATGCATACTTTGAATGTATTCATGAAATGAAGTTAATTGTTGACTTAATTTATCAATCTGGCTTCTCTGGTATGAGATATTCTATTTCTAATACAGCTGAGTATGGTGATTATATCACTGGTCCAAAGATTATTACTGAGGATACAAAGAAGGCTATGAAGAAGGTATTAGCTGATATCCAAGATGGTACATTTGCTAAGGATTTCTTATTAGATATGTCTACAGCTTCTGGTCAAGTTCATTTCAATGCTTTAAGAGCTAAGGCTGCAGCTCATCAATCTGAAAAGGTTGGCGAGGAAATTCGTAAGTTCTATTCTTGGAATAACGAAGCTGATAAGTTCATCAATAACTAATTATTATTGTTTTAGAATTTAAAATTTATTTAGACATGAGGAAGTGCGTTTGCACTTCCGAATTTGTCTATTTTAAAGGGGTTGTTTTTAGTGAAGAAAATTCAAATTTTTGATTCAACCCTTCGTGATGGTGCACAAGCCGAAGGTATAAGTTTTTCGGTTGGCGACAAAATCAAAATTGCTAAAGCCCTAGATGAGCTTGGCGTTGATTTTGTTGAGGCTGGTAATCCGGGCTCAAATCAGAAGGATCTAGAATTCTTTAAGGAAGCTAAAGATATAAAATTTAATAATACAAAGCTTGTCGCATTTGGTAGTACTAGAAGAAAAGGTATTGATGCTAAGGATGATTCAAATTTAAATGCTTTACTAGAAGCAGAAACAGAATATGTTTGTATATTTGGTAAATCATCAAGCTTCCATACAGAAAAAATAATAGGTGTATCTAAAGAAGAAAACCTAAATATGATTTCTGATAGTATTTGTTATTTAAAAAGTAAGGGAAAAAAGGTAATGTTTGATGCGGAGCATTTCTTTGATGGCTATAAGCTTGATAGAGATTATGCTATTGAATCATTAAAGGCTGCAGAGACTGCAGGTGCGATTACTTTAATTTTATGTGATACAAATGGTGGTACATTCCCAGATGAATTAGTTACTATCTTAGAGGATGTTAAAAAGAATGTTAATATTCCTTTAGGTATACATACTCATAATGATTCTGGTATGGCTATAGCTTTAAGTGTAATAGCTGTTATGAATGGATGTAGTCAGGTTCAAGGTACATTCTTAGGATATGGAGAAAGATGTGGTAATGCTAATCTATCTGCAATTATTCCTAATTTAGAATTAAAATGTGGCTTTGAATGCTTACCTAAGGGTAATCTTTCATCTTTAACTGATATTGCAAAACGTGTTGCCGAAATATCAAATGTGAAGCTTAATTACCAATTACCATATGTTGGTGCTTCAGCATTTGCTCATAAGGCTGGTATGCATATAGATGGTGTAATTAAGGATTCACATTCATTTGAGCACGTAGACCCATCACTTGTTGGAAACGAAAGAAGATTTTTAATAAGTGAGGTTGCAGGCAAGTCAACTGTGCTTGCTAAAATAGCAAAGCTTTATCCAGATGTTGATAAACAAGATTCTAGAATTTCTTCAATTATTAATACTATTAAGGAATTAGAATATGCTGGATATCAATTTGAAGGTGCTGATGCCTCATTTGAGCTAATTGTTCATAAGGCATTTGGTAATTTCAAATCATTCTTTGAGGTTGAGGATTTTAAAACAATCGGAGAAGGACCTTCAGAGATTGAAAAATATTCATCATCTGCAATTATAAAGGTTAATGTAGAAGACCAGGTTGAGGTTACAGCTGCTAATGGAGATGGACCTGTTGATGCCTTAAATGAGGCATTAAGAAAGGCTATTGGTAAATTCTATCCTATTTTGAATAATGTTACATTATCAGATTATAAGGTTAGAATATTAGATGGTAAGGAATCAGCTACAGCTGCATTAACAAGAGTTATTATCGAATCTACTGATGGATCTAATACATGGTCTACAGTAGGCGTTTCAAGGGATATAATTGAAGCTTCATTTAAAGCTTTAATTGATTCAATAGAATATAAGTTACTAAAGGGGGATAAATAATTATGGGAATGACAATGAGTCAAAAGATCTTAGCTGCTCATGCTGGCTTAGATTATGTAGAAGCAGGACAGCTAATTGAAGCTAATCTTGATCTAGTTCATGGTAATGATATTACAACTCCAGTTGCTATTAAGGAGTTTAATAAAATCGGTGTAGATAAGGTATTTGATAAGGATAAGGTAGTTATCGTACCAGATCATTTCACACCTAATAAGGATATTAAATCAGCTGAGCAATGTAAATTCATTAGAGAATTTGCTCATAAGCAGGATTTAACAAATTATATGGAAGTTGGTCAAATGGGTATTGAGCATGCAATTATTCCTGAAAAGGGTTTAGTTGTAACTGGTGATTTAACTATCGGTGCTGACTCTCATACTTGTACATATGGTGCACTTGGTGCATTCTCTACTGGTGTAGGTTCAACTGACTTAGCTTGTGGTATGGCTACAGGTAAGGCTTGGTTTAAGGTTCCTACAGCTTTAAAATTTAATTTAATTGGAAAGCCTGCATTTGGTATTTCTGGTAAGGATGTAATCCTACATATCATCGGTATGATTGGTGTAGATGGTGCATTATATAAGTCTATGGAATTCTCTGGAGAAGGCTTAAAGTATCTATCTATGGATTCTAGATTCTCTATGGCTAATATGGCAATCGAGGCTGGTGCTAAGAATGGTATCTTCGCTGTTGATGAATTAACTTTGGCATATTGCAAGGAGCATTCAACTAAGACTCCTAGAGTTTATGAGGCTGATGCTGATGCTAAATATGATGCAGTTTATGATATTGATTTATCAAAGATTAAGCCAACAGTTGCATTCCCTCATTTACCAGAAAATGCTCATACTGTAGATGAAAAGGTATGTAAGGAAACAAAGATTGACCAGGTTGTAATTGGTTCTTGTACAAATGGTCGTATGGAAGATTTAAGAATTGCTCGTGATATTTTAAAGGGTAAGAAGGTTAATAAGAACGTACGTTGTATTGTATTACCTGGTACTCAAAAGATTTATTTACAAGCTATTATGGAAAATATTGTTCAGGATTTAGTTGAGGCTGGTTGTGCTGTATCAACTCCTACATGTGGTCCATGCTTAGGTGGTCATATGGGTATCTTAGCCGCTGGCGAAAGATGTGTATCAACTACAAATCGTAATTTCGTAGGTCGTATGGGACATGTTGATAGTGAGGTTTATTTAGCTTCACCTGCAACAGCAGCTGCATCTGCAATTGCTGGTTATATTGCAGATCCAAGAGAATATATGGAGGAAAAGTAAGATGAACGCTAAGGGTACAGTTTTAAAGTATGGTTCTGATATCGATACAGACGTTATCATTCCAGCAAGATATTTAAATACATCAGATCCAAAGGAATTAGCATCTCACTGTATGGAGGACTCTAAGCAAGATATTAATGCTGGTAAGAAGCCTTTTGCTCAAAGAGTTAAGGTTGGTGATATTTTAGTTGCTGATAAGAATTTTGGATGTGGTTCATCAAGAGAGCATGCTCCACTTGCTATTAAGACTTGTGGTGTTTCATGTGTTATTGCAAAGACTTTTGCAAGAATTTTCTATCGTAATTCAATCAACATTGGTCTTCCTATTATGGAATGCCCAGAGGCTGTTGATGATATTAAAGATGGTGATGTTGTTTCTGTTAATTTTGACACAGGTGTTATTACAAATGAATCAACTGGTCATTCATTCCAAGCAGCACCATTCCCACCATTTATGCAAAACATTATTGCTAAGGGTGGCTTAATTAATAAAATTAAAGGAGAATTAAAATAATATGGCAGAATTTAATATTGTAACTTTACCTGGTGATGGTATTGGTCCAGATATCGTTAGAGAAGCAGTAAAGGTTATGAACAAGATTGGTGAAATCTATGGTCATAAATTCAATATAATTGAAAAGAGAATGGGTGGTATCGCCATTGATATGGATGGTACATCACTACCTCAAGATACAATTGATGCAGCACTTGCATCAGATGCAGTATTATTAGGTGCTGTTGGTGGTCCTAAGTGGGATCATTTAACTAATGGTGATAGACCTGAAAAGGGCTTATTAGGTATTAGAGGTGCTTTAAAGCTATATGCTAACTTAAGACCTGCTGTACTTTATAAGCAATTACAGCATACTTCACCTTTAAAGCCTGAAATCATTGGTGAAGGCTTAGATATCCTAGTTGTAAGAGAATTAACTGGTGG
>DJXM01000040.1 GCA_002449755.1 Caryophanales bacterium UBA7004 | reverse complement strand
CTACTAAACTGGTACCACATCACTAGCTAGAGGGTATTTTTTATCTTATCAAATAAATTCTATTAATAACATTAATGATTCCCTCACCAATTTCATCTAATGTTTGAGGGATTTTACCTTTAAAATAATCTACGAATAGATGAATTGTTCCATTCGTTATAAAATCAATTTCAGCCTTTCTTTTATTATTATCCTCAGATAAAAAATTTAAATGAACATCCTTAGAAATTACATCATTACATTTATCCTTTAAATTATTAATAAATTTACTTGGTAGATCAGATAAAAATATTTTTTTATATAGATCCTCATTCTTTTTTAATAATTCAATTAATTTCTTTATATATGTAGGATAATCAAGTGTATGACTTTTTAGATAATCCTCTAATAAGGAATTTAATAATGAAATGATTTCATCCTCAAATTCCTCCTTAACGCTATAGATATCCTGGTAATGGCTATAGAATGTTGATTTAGAAATATCAGCTCTTTCTACAAGCTCCTTTACAGTTATTTTATTAATATCATTTTTTTCTGATAGCAATTCTGCAAATGCCTTTTGAATTGCTTTTTTGCTTTTTCTAACATTACGATTTTCCATATTTTTTCTCACTTTCAATACTCTTTTTCTAAATTAGATTGAGAACATACACAGGTATAAAAACTGACCGTTGTATTTGTTTTCAATGATGATTATACTAGTATTCGTTAACAAAGTCAACTCGAGTTTGTTTTCAAACTTGAGTATGATTTAAGAAAGAAGGAAGAGCCTATGAGCATTATAGAGGTAAATCATTTAACAAAGGATTATGGGTTTAAAAGAGGAGTATTTGATGTTTCATTTAAGATTGAAAAGGGCGAGGTATTTGGATTTTTAGGACCTAATGGTGCTGGTAAATCAACTACTATAAGACATCTGATGGGATTTTCAAAGCCCTTAAGTGGTAGCACTAAAATATTAGGAATGGATTCATTTAAGGAATATGACAGAATACTTAATAAGGTCGGTTATATCCCAGGTGAAATTGCATTGCCACAGGGCTTAACAGGATATCAGTTTATAGATATGATGCAAAATATGTATCATGTTCATAATGATGAAATGCTTAATAAAATGCTTAATTTATTTGAATTAAAGGATAATGAGCTTAGATGTGATACTAAGCATATGTCTCTTGGTGTTAAAAGAAAATTAGCAATTGTTACTGCGTTTATGTCTGACCCTGAGGTATTAATCCTAGATGAGCCTACATCAGGATTAGACCCAATTATGCAACAAAGATTTATTGATTTTATTATTGAAGAAAAGAAGAGAGGAAAAACAATTTTATTATCATCACATATATTTAGTGAGGTAGATGCTACATGTGACAGAATCGCTATTATAAAGGATGGAAAAATTGTTGATGAATTTATATCTAATGATTTAAAGCATGCTTCACTTAAGCAATATAAAATCGTATTTAAATCAAATGAGGATTATAGAAGATTCGTTAATGAGCATGATAAAACTATTATTAATATCTTAAAGGAAAATGAAAATAATAATGAATTAATTATTTCTTGTCTAGATAAGGATATTAATAAGGCTATTGATTTATTTACTAAATATAACATTAAGGAATTCAATAATATAAAGGAAACTCTAGAAGATTACTTTATGCATTTCTATAAAGAAGATAAAGAATTTGGAGGTAACTTTTAATGGAATTAAAGGAAAATGGTTTAATTGAAATTAAGAATTTAACAAAGGATTATCAAAATAATAGAGGAATCTTTGATATCAATCTAAGTATTAATAAGGGTGAAATGATTGGATTTGTTGGAACAAATGGATCTGGTAAAACAACAACAATTAGATCAATATTAGGATTTATTAAGCCAACAAATGGTTGTGCCTATGTAAATGGTATGGAATCTTGGAAAAATCAAGATAAGATAGCAAAGCTTGTTGGATATGTACCTGGTGAAATTGCATTCCCTGATTTAAAGACTGGTGTTAATTTTATTAAAAGCCAGGCTGAATATAAGGAAATAACAGATTTAAGCTATGCTGATTCATTAATAAAGGAATTACAATTAGACCCTAAAGCAAATCTAAAAAGAATGAGTAAAGGTATGAAGCAAAAAACAGCATTAGTTGCCGCACTAATGGCTGATTCACCAATAATTATTTTAGATGAGCCTACAACAGGATTAGACCCATTAATGAGAGATGCATTCCTAAGCATTATTAAAAGGGAGCATGAAAAGGGTAAAACTATTTTTATGTCATCTCATATGTTTAATGAAATGGAGGATACATGTGATAGAGTAGCCTTAATTTCAAATGGACATATCATCGATATTGTAAATATGAATGATATTAAAAATAGAAGTGTAGTTGATTTTAAGATTGAATTTAATGATAAGGAATCCTTTGAAAAATTTAAGAATATGGGATTTAAGATAATAAGAATTCAAGATGATTTTAATCAATATACTATTGAAATTGAAAAGGATAAAATCAATGAGCTATTTATTAAGCTTAAGGAATTAGATGTTAAATTTATTTCTGAGGTTAAGTATACCCTAGAAAAGCATTTTAAGGAGATTATGGAGGAAAGACAAAATGAAAAAGAATAAGAGAAGATTATTTTCTAAGGCTTTATTTAAGCAAAGCTGTAAGGCTAATGGATTAATGTGGCTAATAATAACTGTAGCTGTATGCTTCATGCTATCATGTGTTATGCTAATTTCAGGTACTAGTAGTATTTCAAGCGTAAAGGATGGAGTTCAGGATACAATCATTCAGGAATTGATTACTAGTGAAATAAAAAAATCATCTATTAATCTAGATGATAAGACTGTATTAGGTGAAAAGGAATTTGATACTAAATTCACTTCTAAATTTAATGAGCTAAATACAAAGGAAAATGCTGAACAATTTGAAGCATATAAAAATGAAAGAACTAATGAGGCATATTTAGATGGTGCAAATTTAGTTAAGGATTATGTAACAAATAAAATAACAGCTGATGTTGAAAAGGCTGTTTTAAGCGAAAAAGATGCCATCCAAGAGGAGGTTATAGCTCTTGTAAGCAATGATATGAATAGCAGTGATGCTCAAAATGAAATTGCAACTCTTATGGGTAATGGTAAGACACAGCTTGAGGCAACAGAAATTGTAAAAGCTAAATATGTAGCTATAGAAACTTTAAAGGTTCAAAATCAGCATATTGAAAATGCTAAAGCAAATATTATTTCATCAAAGCAGGATGAATATACTTTAGAGGCTAAGTCATTATATAAGAATGAATTAGAGGAAATAGAAAATAGTGCTAAGGAGGATATTACAAATAAATTTAAGGAAATGTATGTAATACCTGCCTATGAATATGCTTGTGATGAATTAAAGAATTATTATGATGAAAATAGTAATGAATATAAGGTAACTATGCTTACTATTAACCCTAATAACTTATTAGATAACGAATATGAAAAGAATAATGAAGAAATTCCAGAGGAATATATTAATGATTTTTCTGAATATATGCTAAATGATGTAGAAAGCTATAATGAAAATGGAACTCAAGGCTTTTCATTATTACAATATATTGAAAATGATAGAGATTCATTTAGAGAATTACGTTCAGCTAAAGCCTGTGCAATGGTTATGGGTGCTAAATTAAATTCGGCTGAATATAAAACTGAAATCTTAAATGTATTAAAGGATTATAAGGTAACTGAAGAAAAATATGATAAGATGGGCTTTGATTATAAAAATACATATAAGATAAGCTATGAAAGTATTATAGAATTCCAAAATAAGGTAAATTATGAATATTCATTGATTGATGATGAAACTAGATTAAATGAGGAAGCATATAAGGAAGCTAAGACAAAGATTCATGATGATTTATATATTGAGGTTGCTGGTTCATTATTAGATAAGCTACCTGAAAATGTATCTGATGGAATCCATGAATTAGGTACTATGGATTTATATGGATTAATTGTTGGTTCTATATTCTTTAAGATGGCAGGCTTATTATTACCTATTATTTATGTAATAATGTGTTCTAATTCATTAATTGCAGGTCAGGTAGATACAGGCTCTATGGCATATGTATTATCAACATCAACAAGAAGAAAGGAAGTTACATTTACTCAAGGTATCTTCCTAGCTGGTTCATTATTATTAATGTTTATATTCACAACTATTACATCATGTGTATGCTTCGCAATTGCAGATGTTACAACAGATTTAACATATGGAAAATTAATTCTAATTAATTTAGGTGCATTTATAACATTATTTGCTATATCAGGAATTAATTATTTAACATCTTGTATTTTCGATAGAAGCAAGAAGGCTATGGCATTAGGTGGTGGCATTTCAATGTTCTTCCTAGTAGCTACAATGCTTGGCTTATTTGGTTCACCTGTAATTCCATCTGTTGTTAGAATAGGTGCATTAAATAATTTTAATTATGTATCATTAATATCATTATTTGATGTAGTTTCTATATTAGATGGTGGATATAAATGGATTTATAAATTAATTATATTATTAGTTGTAGGTCTATTAGGATATATTGGTGGTTCAATTAGATTCGAAAAGAAGGATCTACCTTTATAAAAAAAATAAAGCTCCGATTGGAGCTTTTTTCTTAGCCTTTATAGATGAAATATCTCTTTCCAGCTTTAATTACATTTACCTCTTCAACATTCTTGTCTAAAGAAATAATTGTACCCTTTCTTTCATATTCAACGCCATCAACAACAGATTTAACAGTTCCTTCCTTTGTTCCTGTTGTATAGAAAGCATCATTATCCTTTGAATTTACTATAACAGAATTATTCTTGACTTCCTTTTCACCAAAAATAATCATTTCAGTCTTTTCGTCATTTAAATAGTTACCATGAACTGACATTCCTAAAGTGGCATCTTTAGCATAAATTGTAAATGCTAAATTTTGATTATTATATGATGTTTCAATCTTTCCTTCTAGTATAGCATTGTTAACTGATGTTTTTGCTTTATTGAAGAATCTAGAAAAGCCATTTTCTTTCTTTTCAGTCTTTTCTTTTTTCTCTCCATCTTCAACAACTTCAGCGTCTATTGCTTCCTTTTTTTCTTTCTCATTCATAAACATTTCCTCCCAAATTGTATAAAACATTATATCATATAAGAGTCAATATAAAATATTGAAAATGCATTTTCATTAAATTTTTAAGTCTTTCGATTTCTTTACTTATTATCATAAAAGATGTATAATTAACTTTAGTTAAAAGGAGTGATTAAAGATGATTTTTGAAGATTTACAAAAGGCTAATATTCAAACTATGAAGGACCATGATAAGGTGGCTCATGAAATTATTTCATTAGTATTTGGTAAGGCAAAAAATACAGCTATAGATAAGGGATATGAGGATAGAAAATTACCTGATCAGGAATGCTTAGTTCTTATTCAAAAATTTATTAAGGAATTAGAAGAAGAAAAAATAAGCTTTGAAAAGGCTGGTAGAGCTGAAACAGTTGAAAAGCTTGCACAGCAGCAAAAAATTTTAAGTGCTTATTTACCTAAGCAATTGACTGAGGCTGAAATTAGAGCTGAAATTGAAAAGCTTGAGGATAAGAAGATTCCTTCAGTTATGAAGCATTTTAAGGCTAATTTCTCAGGTCAGGTTGACATGGGATTAGTTTCTAAGGTTTGTAAGGAATTCAATTAGAAGCAGAGATTTTCTCTGTTTCTTTTTTTTCTTTCCTTTTATTATTTCAAAAATTATTATATAATTTTTATAGTACTTGGAGGATTCTTATATGGAAATGATTAAAGTTAAAGCCAGTGATGGTCTAAATTTATCTTGTATTTATAGTAAAGCAGAAAAGCCAAAGGGAATGATTCAAATCATTCATGGCATGATTGAGCATAAGGAAAGATATGAGAGCTTTATAGAGTTTTTAAATCAAAATGGCTTTACGGTTATTATTTCTGATTTAAGAGGACATGGTGAATCTATAAATGATGAATATAAACTAGGACATATTGGTACTATTGAGCAAATGGTAGATGATCAAATGGCAGTTACTAATTTTATTAAAAAGAAAAATCCTAATTTACCTTTATATTTATTTGGACATTCTATGGGATCTTTAATTGCTAGAATGTATATAGAGGAACATGATGATGAGATAAAAAAGCTAATATTATCCGGTACTGTAGGTAGACCTACAGGTGTAGAGCTTGCCGTTATATTATCTTGGTTTAAAAATATTGGTAAGGGTGAATATAAATCATCTAAAACATTATGGTTCTTTAGTAATGCTTCATCTAAGGACCCATCATTAGATTGGTTAAGCTATAATAAAGAAAATATAAAAAGATATAGTGAAGATCCTTTATGTAATATTAAATTTGATAATCATTCATATCAAACATTATTTAAAATGGTCAATAATTTGAAAAAAAGAAAAAGATATAAATTAAAAAATCCTTTATTAGAAATAATGAGTATATCAGGAATAGATGATAGAACAACATTAGGAACAGATGGTGTTAAAAGAACATTGAAATTTTTAATGATGGCAGGCTATCAAAAATTATCATTTTATGAATATCCTAATATGAAGCATGAAATCCTACAAGAGGATAATAAAATGGAAGTGTTCCAGGATGTAGCTAAGTTTTTTGGAGAAGAATAATGTATTGCTCTAAATGTGGAAATAAATTAGAAAAAAAGTTTTTGGAATTAGAGGGAATGATAGATTTTTGTAATAAATGTAACGAGTATGTTTTTGAAAAAACAAATGTTGCAGTTAGTATGATTATTTTAAATCCTAATGAAACAAAAATGCTTTATATTAAGCAGTATGGCACAAATAAATTCAGATTAGTTGCTGGATATACAAATAAGGGTGAATCTCTTGAGCATACTGTTTATAGAGAAATGGGAGAAGAAATTGGAAGATATCCATCTAGCATATCATTTAATATGTCTAAATATTTTGAGCCATCTAATACATTAATTGCTAATTTTATTTGTAAATTAACATCTGAAGAAATATTCCCTAATGATGAAATTGATTATTATGAATGGATTAATTTAGATGATGCAATGGATAAAATTAAAGAGGCAAGGCTTGCTAAAGTTTTTGTTAATGAATATTTTAATAAAAAATTAAAAAAATGAGAGCTAATAACTTTCATTTTTTATGCTTAATATGGTAAAATTAAAGTAAGGGTATAGAGATATACCAAAGCGATTAATTAATATAAATAATATGAAAGGGGTAGGCATAAGATGATATTGCAAAAGGAAATCCAGGTAAATGCCTATTTTGATACTGAATATAATGATCCTGCATCTATGGCAGTTATGGAGGAATATTCAAAAATTGAAAAAGTTTATCGTTATGCTTTAAGAGAAATGTGTGCTAAGCTTGAAAATTTAGATGATTATTGTAGTGTTAGCTTATCGCATAATCCTATCCATAATATAGAATCAAGAATCAAAACTAAAAAGTCAATAATAGAAAAAATACATAGAAGAGGATATCCTGTAACTATTAGAACTCTAAAGGATTTAATATATGATATTGCAGGTGTTAGAGTAGTATGTAATTATATCGATGATATCGATGTTATTATTGAGCTTTTGATGCAACAAAAAAATTTAAGAATTAGATTAAGAAAGGATTATATTACTAATCCAAAGCCAACAGGGTATAGAAGCGTTCATATAGTATTTGAAAAGCAAATGTTTTTGGAGGATGAAGAAATTTGGACTCCAATTGAAATTCAATTTAGAACGATTGCTATGGACATGTGGGCAAGCTTGGAACATGAATTAAGATATAAGTCTAAGATGGAATTATCTGAGGATGATAAGAAAAAATTAAAAGAATATGCTGATAAGCTTTATGAAATAGATGTCGCTATGCAAAAGATGTATAACGAAAATACAAAGGGAGAAATATAAAATGTTTAATTATGATGAGATGGCTAAGCTTTATAGTAAGCGAGGTGCTACTGTACCTAAGCCCGAAATGATCAAAACACCTGAGCAAATTGAAGGTATAAGAGAAGCAGGTAGAATTAATACATTAGTATTAGATGAAGTTGCTAAGCATATTAAGGCTGGCATGACTACTAATGAAATAAATGATATTGTACATAAGAAAACAATTGAATTAGGTGGTATTCCAGCACCACTTAATTATGAAGGATTTCCAAAGAGTGTATGTACATCAATAAATGATCAGGTATGTCATGGTATACCTGATGATACAATCTTAAAAGATGGAGATATTATTAATGTTGATTGTACAACTATAGTAAATGGTTATTATGGTGATGCTTCTCGTATGTTTTTGATTGGAAATGTTGATGAGGCTGGTAAATTCTTAGTTAAAACAACTAAGGAAGCACTAGATTTATGCTTAGAAAAAATTAAGCCTTATGATAGACTAAGAGATATTGGATATTATATCGAAAAATATTGTAAGGAAAGAGGATTCTCAGTTGTACATGAGGTTGGAGGTCATGGCGTTGGTGTTGATTTCCATGAAGATCCATTTGTTTTCCATTATGGAAAAAAGGGTACCGGAATGGTATTATTCCCAGGAATGATTTTTACAATTGAGCCAATGGTTAATGAGGGAACTAGAAATATATTCTTAGATGCTTCTAATGATTGGACTATCTATACTGATGATGGTGGAAGATCAGCTCAATGGGAATATACTTTATTAATGACAGAGGAAGGCTTAGAAATATTGTCAAAATAGGGGATGGTAAAATGAATCAGGCTTTTAATCCTGATGCTTTAACATCAATAGAAATTTTAAATAGTCACGGGTATTTAGCTTATATAGTTGGCGGTGCAATTCGTGACTATTTTTTGAACTGTAGTTGTGTTGATTATGATATTACTACTAATGCAAGTTTAGATGAAATATGCGAGGTTTTTAAGGATTATAAGCCTAAAATATATGCTAATAATAAATGTGTTGGAATTAAAATAAATGAAACACATTTAGAGATATCAGCATTTAAGGGTAATACAATTGAGGAGGATTTATATAATAGAGATTTTTCAATTAATTCAATTGCTTATAATCCTAGGGATGGATTTGTTGATCCATATAATGGAATCAATGATATAAAAAATAAAATAATAAAAACTATTAATAATCCAGTAGAGGTTATAAGAATAGATCCTTTAAGAATCTTAAGAGCATTAAGATTTAGTGCTATCTATGATATGAAAATTGATGATGAATTAGAGAAGAAGCTAATTGAATTAAAGGATTTATTAAATTTAGTTCATCCTATGCGTTTTGAGCATGAAATAGATCCGATATTTTTATCTAATAGATGTAGCTATTATATATCAAAATACAAGGAAATATTTAAGGTTTTATTTAAGCCTTTAATAGAATGTGACGGGTTCAATCAGCATTCAAAATGGCATATTTATGATGTGTTTAACCATATTTTAAAAGTGGTTGATTCAACATCAAATAATTTAGTTTTAAGATTAGCAGCTTTTTTTCATGATATAAAAAAGCCCGAATGCTTCAAGCCTGATTTAGATGGTGAGGGGCATTTCCCTAACCATTATTTGAAATCAGCAAATTATGCTAAAGAAATACTAGAATATTATTCATATAATCATAGGATTGTTGAAAGAGTTTATCATTTAGTTTTATATCATGAGGCTAGGTTAGAATTAGATGATAAAATGCTACTAGAATTTCTAGTTCAATTTGGAAAAGAGGATATTGATTTATTTTTTGAATTACAAAAGGCTGATATCATGGGTCAAAATCCTGAATTACTATTTAGACTTGATAAATATAAATTAATAGAGGAAAGATTAATATATTTTATTAATAATTATAATTTGGTTACATATAATAAATTAGCTATAAAGAAAAATGATTTAATTTTAAAAGGATATTCTGAGGCTGGAGCCAGAAGAAAATTAATATTATTAGCCACTAAAATAACTAAAAATGAATTAGTAAATGATAGAAAAGAATTATTAAAAATAATATAAATTTTGTATTATTTTTGGTATAATTTAAATGTATAAGGGTTGGTAATAATTATGAAATATAAAAAGAAATTGTTACAACTAAATAATTGTGATTTTATGGTCGTGTTGCAGTAATGCAGTGCGGCCTTTCTTTTTTCTAAAAATTGGAGGTAAATATATGAAAAATGAAGGAAAATTAGAAAAATTTGAGAAAGATTATATTAATGTTTAAAAAGGATTAAAGAAACTATTAGAGAAAATCAAAATAAGGCAATGGTAGTAGTTAATAGTGCTATGATTATGACCTATTATGAAATTGGAACTATTATTAATGAAAGAAAAACGTGGGGTTCTAAATATATTCAAAATCTAGCAAATGATTTAAAGGAATATGGTAATAGTTACTCAACTAGAAATTTACATTATATGAGTAAATTTGCTATCGAGTTTAACAAAAATGAAATTATGCACCAACCTGGTGCACAAATACCATGGAGAACTCTTATTGAGATAATGCAAAAATCCAAATCCCATGAAGAGATGTTATTTTATATTAATGAAACATATAAGCATGGTTGGTCAAGAGCTATGGTATTAAATCAAATCGAAATGAAGGCATATGAAAGAAGCCTAATTGAACCATCAACAACTGATATCTATAAATCAGATGATTTATCTAATGAATTATTTAAGGATACATATGTATTTGATTTTTTAGATAAAAATAATATAAAGACTGAAAAGGATTTAAAAAATCAAATGATAGATAATATCATTAAATTTTTAAATGAATTAGGACCAGGATTTACACTTGCCGGAAAAGAATATAAATTGGTTACACCAACTAACAAAGAATTTTATATTGATTTATTAATGTATCATACAAAGATTCATGCATATGTAGTAATTGAGGTTAAAATAGGTGAATTTAATCCGTCTGATTTAGGACAATTAATTTTTTATGTGAATGCAGTAGATACACTAGAAAAGACAGATAGAGATGACCCAACAATAGGTTTATTATTATGTAAGGATGCGGATAAATTTATTGCTGAAACTACACTTAAGAATTCTTTAATGAAATTAGGAATATCTAAATATAAGATATTAGAAGAATTACCTGAATATTTAGAAAGAAGATTAAAAGATGACCTAAAAATAAAGAAATAAAAAAAGCGTCTATAAGACGCTATATAATCAAAAGCTGGTGGACCCTTGGAGACTCGAACTCCAGACCCACTGATTAAGAGTCAGTTGCTCTACCAACTGAGCTAAGGGTCCAAATAAAAGACTATTCCTTTGATATTAAAATAACTGGTGGACCCTTGGAGACTCGAACTCCAGACCCACTGATTAAGAGTCAGTTGCTCTACCAACTGAGCTAAGGGTCCATGTATAAGATTAAAGCCATGCAAAATTTTTGCACAACTGCAATAAGGATTATACACGCCCAAAATTTCTTTGTCAACAATTATTTTTCTTTTTTGAAATAATCTGAATGATTATTGAAATAGTCTGTCATTATTTTGTGAACATCTTGCTGCATTTTGGCTATTGTTTCTTTTTTAGTAGCTAATCTTTCAATGTGGTATGGCTCTAATATATTTAAATGTATACAAGGCTTTTTTCTTCTTACTAATTTATAAAAGCCTCTTGGCTTATGAAATGTATGAAGAAGAATAATAATTGTATCTGTACCCTCACTTGCAAAATGGAATGCGCCAGATTTAAATTCTCTTATATGGTCACAATATGGCATTAGCATTGCTTCAGGAAAAACCAAAACATTTTTTCCGTTTCTTAAAATCTCAGGTGTTTCTGAAATGAATCTCTTATATAATTTCATTTTAGTTGGGATTGGAACTGCTCCACCTAGTCTAAAATATTTAGATACAATTCCAAATCCTAAATTAGATTCTAATGTTAATGTATATATTTTTTTTGTGGGTATAGCAGTTAATAATGAAAATGCATCAAGTGGAAATGTGTGGTTACAAACCAAGATGGATGATTTAATATATTTTTTATTTTTCTTTCCTATTACCTTGTAGCCCCAAAGTAATCTTTTAGGAAAGAATAAAAAGAATTTAGTTAAATAGATTGCAACTCTTTGAAAGAACCAAAAAAAGAAGCCTTTCTTATATAGCTTATAATTGTCCTTTAATATGACTTCCTTTGGCTTAAAGCCATTCTCATATACATATTCCTGATCTATTTCCTTTTGTGTTTTTTCTTTTTCCATCAAAATCACTCCAAGCAAAATAATTATAAACTATTTATTCAATATATCCAAGTGGAATAATAGATATAAATATGATAAAATAATCATAACTTTAAATTAATAAAAGGTGAAAAAATATGGATAATGACCTTATTAAAATAACAGGTGAAATTAAAAATTATATATATGAAACTGATGAATCTATGTACAAGGTAGCTAAAATCATTACTGAGAATGATGAATTAACCATTACTGGTGCCTTTCCTCATTTAGATGAGGGACTTACATATGATTTTTTAGGCTTCTATAAGGATAACCCTAAATACGGCAGACAATTCTTTGTTCAATCATATTCTAGAAGTGAAACATATTCTATTGATGGATTGATTAGTTACTTATCTAGTGAAAGGTTTTATGGAATAGGTGAAAAGCTTGCTACTAATATAGTCGATACATTAGGTGCTAATTGTATTGATTTGATATTAGAAAATCCTGACTGCTTAGAAAAGGTAAAAGGAATTACAAAGGCTAAGGCTCAAATAATTTATGATGCATTATCTAGAGGGCAAGCTGAAGAGCAAATATTCATAAAGCTTTATAGCTATGGGTTAACATCTAAAATGGTTGGAAGGCTTTACGAAAGATATGGAACTAAAGCCTTAAATATAGTTGAAGAAAATCCATATACTTTAATTAGAGATATTGATGGCTTTGGCTTTAAAAGATGTGACCAGCTAGCATTAAATTTAGGATTTTTAAAAAATGATATTAGAAGATTGAAGGCAGCTGTATCCTTTACATTAACAAATATTTGCTACAATTATGGTTTTACATTCCTAACATATAAACAATTATATAATTCAACTTTAAAGTTATTGAATGACCCTGTTATTAAGGGTGAGGATATTGATATGGCCATTCAAGAATTAATAGCTTCAGGGTTATTAGTTAGTGAAGACGAAAGAATATATGAAAACAATCTTTATAAGGCTGAAAATATAGTTAAGGATAAATTAATTAAAATTAATAAAAATAAAACTAATGTACTAAAAAGAGAAGATGTAACAAAGGCATTAGATTATGTTGAGGAGAATTTAAATATTTTATATACTCCTATGCAAAAGGAGGCAATAATAAGCTCCTTATCTAATAAAATATCAATTATAACTGGTGGTCCTGGTACTGGTAAATCTACTGTTATTAAAGGTATCCTTTATACTTATGCAAAGGCGCATAAACTAGATTTATCATCTGATGAATTTAAATATAAGGTAATGATGGCTGCGCCTACAGGTAGAGCAGCTAAAAGAATGACTGAGGCAACACTTTATAATGCAACTACAATTCATAAAACATTAGGATATTCATTAGATGGAGAATTTCAGCATAATTCATTATCACCATTAACATGCAATTTGATTATTATTGATGAGGTCAGCATGGTTGATATTTTATTAGCTAGATCATTGTTTGAAGCCCTTCTTCAAACATGCCAAATAATATTAGTTGGTGATTCTAATCAGCTACCTGCAGTTGGACCTGGTAATGTATTATTGGATTTAATTAATTCTAATATTTTTAAAACTATAAAATTAAATCAAATAATGAGACAGGCAGAGGGATCTGATATTATTAAATTATCGAATATGGTTCTTCAAAAGAGAATTGATTATAGAATTTTTTCTACTAAAAAAGAGGTTTTCTATTATCCTTATGAATCAAAAAGCATCATAGATGGAATAATTAAGATATTAGATAATTATCTAGATAAAGGTGGAGATTTATTTTCTGGTATTCAAATACTTGCCCCAATGTATAATGGTGTAGCTGGCATTGATGAAATAAATAGAAGAGTACAAGAAAAATACAATCATAATGAAAAAATGATTGTAAGGGATGAAAAAATATTTAAAGTAGATGACAAGGTTTTACAATTAAAAAATGATAGAGATTTAGATATCATGAATGGTGATATTGGAAAAATAATTGATATTGTAAAGGATAATGAAAAGGACTTTTTGTTAATTAATTTTGATGATAGAGTAATAAAATATCCTACATCTAACCTTGATTCACTACAACTAGCTTATGCAATCAGTATTCATAAATCACAGGGTAGTGAATTTCAAAATGTAATTATGCCTATTGTGAAATCATATAATATAATGCTTAAGCCTAAGCTTATTTATACAGGTATCACTAGAGCTAAATCTAAGGTTATAATATTAGGGCAAAATGAGGCGTTAGATTATGCTTTAAGCCAAATAGATGATACTCGTCAAACAACTTTAGCTATAAGATTAAGTGAGGATTCAAATAAGAAGATAGTAGAAAAGATATTAGACCCTGAAATTCCATTTGATGATTTAGGTGAATATGATATGGAGGGTATAACCCCTTATACATTTATGGATTAGTCAAAGTATAAATGCTTTGGCTTTTCTTTTTTTACACATAAATCTAGGCTTATATTTAATTCTTTAGCTATTTTTAATAAAAGTTCAAAGTCTGGCTCTCTTAATCCGTTTTCAATCTTGTTATATTTGCTATTAGATATTAAAAGCTTATTAGCCATTTCTTTTTGTGTTATATTCAATTGCTGTCTTTTTAATTTCATTATTTTTGCAAATTCTTTGTATGTCATATTAATCACAAATTCATTATACCAGCATTCTTTTTGAGAAAATAGGGGGTCCTATTTGAGAAAAAAATAAAATACATAATGTATACATTATGGTGAAGTATCTAAAATCGCGTTTAATATTGATATTGACATCTATTTTTGATACAATATATAAAGTTAAAAGTCTTTATAAAAGGACTTTGGAGGAATAAAGATTATGAAAAATATGAAATCTTTTGAAATTAGACAAATGTGGTTAGACTTCTTTAAATCAAAGGGTCATAGTGTTGAACCAAGTGCATCATTAGTCCCAGTTGATGATCCAACTTTACTTTGGACTAATGCGGGAGTTACACCATTAAAGAAATATTTCGATGGTTCTATGAGACCAGAAAATCCAAGAATTACTAATGCTCAAAAATGTATTAGAACAAATGATATTGAAAATGTAGGTAAGACTGCACGTCATCATACATTCTTTGAAATGCTTGGTAATTTCTCTATCGGTGATTATTTTAAGAGTGAAGCAATTGCATTTGCTGTAGAATTATTATTCTCACCAGAATGGTTTGGATTTGATAAGGATAAAATTTATATTACACATTATACAAATGATACTGATGCTAGAGATACATGGATTAAAAATGGTATAGCACCAGATCATTTAATTCCACTAGAGGGAAATTTCTGGGAAATCGGAGAGGGTCCTTGTGGTCCTGATACTGAAATGTTTTATGACCGTGGTCCTAAGTATGATAAGAGAGGACCTGAATTAATTAGAGATGATATTGAAAATGATAGATTTATTGAAATCTGGAATATTGTATTCTCTCAATATAATTCTAAGGCTGGAGTAGATAGAAAGGATTATAAGGAATTGCCTTCTAAGAATATTGATACAGGCTGTGGTCTTGAAAGATTATGCTGCGTTATGCAGGGTGTAGATACAAATTATGACACAGATTTATTTATGCCTATTATTAAGAAGACAGAAGAAATATCAGGTGTAAAATATAATGGTCAAATGGCATTTAAGGTTATTGCAGACCATGTAAGAACTTGTACATTCGCTGTAGCTGATGGTGCTTTAATGTCAAATGAAGGTAGAGGCTATGTATTAAGAAGAGTATTAAGAAGAGCCTCTAAGTATGCTAAGGCATTAGGTATTAATAAGCCATTTATGTCAGAGCTTGTTGACGTTGTTATTTCTATTATGGATCCATTCTATCCATATTTACATGAAAAGAAGGATATCATTAAGCAAATTATTTCTGCTGAGGAAGAAAAGTTCTTATCTACTTTAGCAAGTGGTGAAAAGAGATTACAGGATATTGTTAATCAAACAAAGGGTAATGTAATTTCTGGTGCTGATGCATTCGTGTTATATGATACATATGGCTTCCCTATTGAATTAACACTAGAATATGCTGAGGAAAATAAGAAGACTGTTGATGTTGAAGGATTTAAGAAATACCTTTTAGAGCAAAAGGAACGTGCTAGAAATGCTCGTAAGGATGAGGGCTCTATGAAGGGTCAAAATGAGGAATTCTTAAAATTCAAGGATGAATCTAGATTCTCAGGATATAATTGTACAAATCAAAAGAGCCGTGTAATTGGTGTGTTTGGTAATGGCGTTGTATTAGATGAAACACCATTCTATGCATTCTCTGGTGGTCAGCTTTGTGATAAGGGTAAATTAGACGATGTTAATGTAATTGATGTAATTAAGATGCCTAATGGTCAGCATTTACATGTATTAGATAATAATCCATTTAAAGTTGGCGATTTAGTATTTGCTGTTGTTGATAAGAAAAATAGAGATTTAACTCGTAAGAATCACTCAAGTGCTCACCTTTTACAAGCATCACTTCAAGCTAATTTAGGTAATCATGTTCACCAACAGGGTTCACAGGTTTGTGCTGAATATTGTCGTTTCGATTTTAATAATTATTCAAATCCAACTGATGAAGAAATTATTAAAATTGAGGATTTAGTAAATAAATATATTGAAGAGGCTCATACTGTAAATACATTAGTATTACCTATTGAAGAGGCTAAAAAGCTTGGCGCTATGATGCTATTCTCTGAAAAGTATGGAGATAAGGTTAGAGTTGTTGATATGGGTGTATCTAAGGAATTCTGTGCTGGTACACATGTATCTAATACAATTGAAATTGAAAAATTTGCAATTGCATCTATTGAATCAATTGGTTCTGGTACATTTAGATGTACAGCATATACATCTAATGATGCAATGACTCATATTGTAGAAAGTCAAGCTAATGTAATTGAAACTTTAAATGCTGTTATTGCTAAGGGTAGAGAATTAGTTAAGACATCATTAAAGGAAGGTATTGAAGTATCATTCAATTATGTTGAAAGACAAATTGATGTATTTGGCTATAGATATGTATTAGCATTAAGAAAGGAGCTTGCTAAGGCTCAAGAGGCTTATAAGGAGCTTGAAAAGGATTATAATGCTAAGAAGAGTCAAAATGCTTTAAAGCAATTAAGTCAATATGATTCAAGAATCAGCAACAATAAGCTTATTACTAAGGTTGATGTTACTGATACAAACCTAATGAAGGATATGGCAACAGCTTTAAGAAATAATAAGAACCTTGATGTTGTTTTACTAGCATCTACAGATGGTGCAAAGGTTACATTTGTTTGTGCTGCACAAGGCAAATATGATGCTTGTCAAATCGTAAGAGAGGCTACTAAGATTACTGGTGGTGGCGGTGGAGGAAAGAAAGACATCGCTCAAGCTGGTGGTAAGGATTCAACTAAGATTGAAGAGGCCTTATTCCACGTTGCGGGGATTTTAGAATAATGAAATATATTGGACTTGATTTAGGAAGTCGTACATTAGGTGTTGCAATATCTGATGAAACAGGATTTTTAGCTCGTGCATATGATACATTTAGATTTAAAGATGATGATTATGATAGAGCTATTGAATACACAATTGATGTTTGTAAAAAGGAAAACGTCAAGGAAGTAGTTTTAGGTCTTCCTAAGCATATGAATGGAGATGCCGGCATTCGTGCTGACATTTCTATTTCATTTAAGGAAGAAATTGAAAAGAAAAGTGATATTAAGGTTCATCTAGAGGATGAAAGATTAACTACAATTATTGTTGATAAGGCTATGATTGAAGGAAATATTAGAAGAGATAAAAGAAGACAAAAGAAGGATGAATTAGCAGCTGTAGTAATTCTTCAGGGATTCTTAGATAGAAAAAGATAAAGGAGATTACTATGACTGATCGTACAATAACATTAGTAGGCGATGACGGAAAAGAAGTTAAAGCTGAAATTTTATTTACATACTATTCAGAAGAATACGATAGAAATTATGTTGTATTTATGGTAGAAGGACAACCTTCAGCCGCTATCTATTTTGATGATGGAAATGGAGCTGGTAGATTAGGCGACATCGAAACTGAGGATGAGTGGGATATGTTAAATGATCTATTAGAGGAATTTGTTAATAATCAAAAAGAAGGTGCTTGTGGTGGATGTAGTGGATGCCAAGGAGAATGTGGACAAGAGGGATCTGGATCCGACTGCTCTTGTAATTGTAAAGGAAACTAATACAATTAATTTTAATGAAAAAATTGAATCAATGAGAAAATATGCTAAAGAAAATGGCGTCCCTATTATCAAGGATGAGGGATTGGTTTTCTTAAAAAATATCATTGGCTTAAAAAGGCCTACTAATATATTAGAAATCGGTACTGCAATAGGATATTCAGCCGCAATTATGAATCAGGTTTCTAATTCTAATATCTATACTATTGAAAGAGATATTAATATGTATAATGAGGCCAAAAGGAATATTGATGATTTAAATATAAAAAACATTAATATAATTTTTAAGGATGCCTTAGAAGCCTTTGATTTAGTAAAGGATATTAAATTTGATTTGATTTTTATTGATGCCGCAAAGGCACAGTACACTAAGTTTTTTGATATGTATACTCCACTATTAAATAAAAATGGTGTAGTGGTTTGTGATAATATGCTTTTTCATGGCGTTGTAGCTAATGAAGAAAATTATGACAATTTAACTAAGGGATTAAGAGGCTTAGTTAGAAAACTAAATGCATTTACTAAGGAATTAATGCAAAATGAAAAATATGATACTACCCTATATGATATAGGTGATGGTATGAGTGTTTCAATTTTAAAGTAAGGAGTCTATTATGAGAATTAGAGGATCAATTCATATGATTGAGCTTGATGCCAAGGTCGTTGGTATAAAAGTTAATAGAAGAATTGAATTTTTCTATTTCCAAAATAGTCAAATGAATTTATTTAAAAGATATCTATATATAGGAAATTGGATAGATTTTGAATATAAGGAAAATAGGGTTAAAAAGGGTAATTATTTAGCTCATCCTGTTTCATTTGTATATAGAATAGAGGCATTAGGAAAATTAGATCATATTATTTATTATGATAAAATTAATATTAATGGCTCTTTAACTAGCTTTATTGATTCACTAGAAAATACTATGTTTTTAGATTTAGAAATGACAATGCCTAGCTATAATTTTAAGGGTAAAGGCTTTAGAGCTGAGGTTATTCAGGCAGGTTTAGTTATTTTTGATAAGAATGGAAATGAATTATATAGATATTCAAAATATATTAAACCAAAGCTTACCAATAAATTATCAAAAAGAGTATTAGATTTCTTATCTATAAATGAAGAAGAATTTGAAAATAATTCTATAAGCTATCAAACATTCTATGATGATTTTAATAAAATGATATCTAAATATAATCCAGCTATTATTGTATATGGAAAGAATGATAGCATAGTATTAAATGATTCATATGATATTAATTTAATGCCATCATTAAAAAATAAAACTAGATTCATTAATATTTTACAATTAATAAAAACATATTATGAATTAAGAAATGATCCAGGCTTATTTAAATTATATAGTGTATATTATGGTATTTCTGATAATCAAATTCATGATGCCTTTGATGATTGTGTTGTTACATATAAGGTATTTGAAGCTTTTAAAAATGATTTAAGAAGTAATGAAAAGGCAAAGGAAATTAGAGAATCCTTTGATTAATAAAAAAAAGCAAATCCGACATGATTTGCTTTTTCTTTACTTACATTTAAATATTAATTCCTTTAATTCATCTTCATTAAAATTATATTTTTTATTACAGAAGTTACAAGTTATTTCTACCTTATGATCTTCATTTAAAATATTAGTTAATGTATCCTTGCCTAATGAGATTAATCCTTTTTCAAATCTTTCTCTATTACAGCTACATTCATATTTTAATTCCTTAGTTTCTAATATTTCATAATCCCCACCAGTTATTTCATTAATGATTTCCTCAGGATTATATCCTTCCTTAATCATTTCTGTACAAGGCTTCATTGTTTTTAATCTTTCCTCTAAAGCCTTTATATATTCTTCCTTACATCCTGGCATTACCTGAATTAAGAAGCCACCAGCAGATAAAACATTACCTTCATTATCTATTGATACACCAAGACCAACAGAAGATGGGATTTGCTCGGATTTTGCAAAATAATAAGTGAAGTCTTGGGCAATATCACCAGATACAATCTCACAAGAAGATGAGAATGGAGCTCTCATATGTAGGTCTTTAACAACCTCAATTGTGCCAGCTCCTACAGCGTGCTCGATATTTAATCTGCCATCATTATATTGTAGTAAGACACCTGGATTTTGACAGAAACCTCTAACCTTACCATCAGTTGCTTCAACAGTGATTTTTCCAACAGGACCATCACAATCTAATTTAATATTTAAAAATTCACCTGACTTATATGTGCATGACATAATAGCTGATATTGTTAATGTTCTACCTAAAGCCTGTAGTGAAGAAGGCCAAAGATTAAATATACTTTTTGCTTCCTTAACTATATCTGTTGTTATAGCAGCGTAGATTCTAACTGTTTGATTCATGCAATATGCTTTTTGTAAATAATCCTTCATTTTAACACCTCGGGCTTTATTATAACATATTCATTATTTAATGAAAGAATTTATTGCTTTGATTTGTTATTTATGTTAAATACTTTACATATTTTAAAAAATGTGTTAGATAATAGATGATGTTTGCATTAATAATTTAAATATCTAAATGTGTTTCATATTCTGTTTAGGAGGGGAAACGTATGAAAAAATATTCAAGATGTAAGAGGCTTTTCTTTTCATCAATCTTCTTATTATTTTTGGCTTCATGTAGTAAATCAGAAACTGAAACAAAAAATGAAGAAGGTGATACTATTGAATTTGAAAACATTACTAGTGATGAAATAGAAATTAATCGAGTTGGTTGGTGGGATAAAACATATTATATTACACAGGATACATATGCTATTTCTAGAACAGATTCATTAGCTAATTCATCACATAAAGTAACAATATCTTATGGTATAGGAGATAGATTACTTAATCATATTAAAAAATATGAAAATGAAGTTGAATTATTTGAAAAGACTCAGGAGCTAAAGCTATCAATATTTAGAATATGTTACGCAAACTATCAAGATTTATCTATTGGTCAGAATATAGCTAGAAATCCTTATTATAATGTTTATTTTAATAATCTACCTGATTATGCTTATGAGAAAAAAGGTGGAGGAAATATAGAAACATATATTGATGGAACTAATTATGAGGATTATTATTCTAGAGTTGAAGTTTATAGTGAAATAAATAATTTAGAGTATTATTTTAGTGATGATTTCAAATATGGAAAATTAGAAATAATAGATAATATTACAAAAGATGATTTAAAGCCATTTGTTAAAAGAGATTGTAATGAAGAATATGGATTATTACAATATTCATTTTTGCTTGAGCCTGTAGATAGTGACGATGAGATAATTAAATATGGTCGTATAAGTGATGGAAGTGGTTACGATCGTACTTATACTAAAAACGGTGTAGAACAAGTTGATTGGACAAAGGGTGATTATGCATTTCCTATTTCTAGGTTATATGATGGGTCGGGCTATTATCAGTCTAATAGAGTCGCACTAAGAATGTTAGCTAGCTATGTAAGTAATTGTATTCCTTATGTAATTGATGGAGATAATGTTACTTTCAATACCTCTAAGGAGGTGGCATAATGAAAAGAATAAATAGATTTATTTTATGCTTTATTCTTTCTCTTTTTGTCTTTTTAACGGCTTGTGATTCAGCATCTAGCCATGGTATAGACGCATATTATTCTCAACCAATAACACCATGGCAGGAGAATCAATATATAGGTTTACATACTGAAAATAAGCCACTTGATAAGCATGAGCTAGATATATATTATGGATTGCCTTCAGGTGTTGTTTCAGAGATATTTGAGAATTATGCTAATTATTCAGCGTTTACTGATTTTGATCATGAGGTTAAATTTACAATTAAAAGAAGAATATATGAAAGCTCTACTAACTCAGGTACTGAATATAAGGAAAAGGATATTTTTACAAAGGTTGATAAATTAAGCTATTTTACATCATATGATTTTGTATATGGTAATAATTCTACTAAGGATACTATTTCATTAGATGATGTTTATGATAATAAAAGTAGCTATGGCTATATTAAATATGATTGGTATTTAACTGAGGTAGATGGATCTAATTTAATAATGAACTATATAACTGATTGGGCTTGGAATTCAAAATATGGTAAACATGTTCCAGAATCTAGATTATCTAGAACTAGGTCAACAAGTGCTTTATACTATACAATTGATGACAATTTAATTACATTTAAAGTAGCTAAAAAGAGTACAATATACAACTAATTATACAGAAATACGTTTTTTAATAGATAAAACATATTATTATTAAAATAATAATAATACCTTTGAAAACGTTTTACTATGGTATAAATTTATACATATAGTTGACTATTGTGAATTTAGAAGTATAATTTAAGTATCTATTTCGGATTTATCCCTAATAGATATCCCTGCAAAGATAGTTTAATATTATTTAAACTTGAGTATAATTATGAAAGGACACTAGTTAGTTCATAATTATGTCCTTTTAACAAAGAGGGCATAATAGCCCTTTTTGTTTTTCTCAAAGCAGGAAATTTAATAATGCTGATGATAGAAAAATAGTAGGTTTGTGAAAGCATATAGAGAGTCCTGGATGGTGGAAGCAGGATTGAAATAGCATATCGAACGCGTTTCTTGAAGCATAACAAAATGAGGGGTTAAGATATTAATATCTTAGCAATTAGAGTGGCACCGCGCGTTTTGCGTCTCTTTCGTTGAAAGAGGCGTTTTTTTGTTATATAATATTTTAGTATGGAGGTTATTAGATATGACAAAAGGAATTAAAAAGGTAGTTTTAGCTTATTCAGGTGGTCTTGATACATCAATTATCATCCCATGGTTAAAGGAAAATTATGATAATTGTGAGGTTATTGCAGTATCAGGAAATGTTGGTCAAGCAGATGAGCTTGAGGGCTTAGAGGAGAAGGCAAAGAAGACTGGTGCTTCTAAGCTTTACATTGAGGATTTAAATAAGGAATTCGTTGAGGATTTCATTTTCCCTACAGTTAAGGCAGGAGCAAAATATGAAAAGTATTTATTAGGTACTTCATTTGCTCGTCCTATTATTGCAAAAAGAATTGCAGAGATTGCATTAAAGGAAGGTGCAGATGCAATTTGTCATGGTTGTACAGGTAAGGGTAACGACCAAGTAAGATTTGAATTAACTATTAAGGCATTCGCTCCTAACATGAAGATTATTGCTCCATGGAGAGAGTGGAGCATTAAATCTCGTGATGAGGAAATTGATTATGCTGAAGCACATAATATTCCTCTTCGTATTTCAAGAGAAACTAATTATTCAAAGGATAAGAACCTATGGCATTTATCTCATGAGGGCTTAGATCTAGAGGATCCAGCAAATGAGCCACAATATAATAAGCCAGGCTTCCTTGAGCTAGGTGTTTCACCAGAGCAAGCTCCTGATAAGCCAGAATATGTAACTATTCACTTTGAAAAGGGTATTCCTACAATGGTTAATGGTAAGAAGTTTAATGCTGTTGATTTAATTTGGGAATTAAATAAGATTGGTGGAAGAAATGGTGTTGGTATTTTAGACATCGTTGAAAATAGATTAGTTGGTATGAAGAGCCGTGGTGTTTATGAAACTCCAGG
>DJXM01000051.1 GCA_002449755.1 Caryophanales bacterium UBA7004 | reverse complement strand
AGGCTATTGTATTCTATACTGACTTAGCTGAAGTTAAAAGAAGAAATGCTTCAAGAGCTAGAGTTGTTCCAGAATATGTTATAGATAATATGCTTAAGAATTTTGAGCTTCCTACTTACAATGAAGGTTGGAACTTTATAGGAGTTCATTATTCTACAGAACCAAATATTATTTGGGCTGAGGCTGTTGATTATTATGCTAAAGGATTAACTCATGATAATCCATGGCATTATATGGATGTTGATAAACATATGTATGCTGCATATTACTATTATACTAAGTTCTTCAAAACTTCTGATTATCCTAAGTATTTAGAAAGAGCAATCTTATTACATGATATAGGTAAGAAATTCTGCAAGACTTATTATAATAGAAAAGGTGAACTTTGTGATAAGGCTCATTATTATCAACACGCAAATCCAGGCGCATATTTTGCATTAGGTATTAAGTTTGATTTATCTGAAGAAGATAAATATAAGGTTGCATTATTAATTAATTATCATATGAGACCTTTAGAAGCTTGGAAAGATTCTAAGAAAGCTGAAGAGAAGGATAGGGCTTTATTAGGAGATGAATTATATAACTACTTAAAAGTATTACATACTTGTGATGAAAACTCAGAACAAGACCATGAATTTGTAAAAGAATTCTTAAATAGAAAGGAAGACTAGTTATGTCTCAAGATAGTATCCTAGGAATTATTATGTTATTAGTTACAGAGTTAGATGATGACCATAGAGAAACATTTGCAGCAAGAATTCTTGGTTCAATATTATTAGACACTGCAGCTGATGCATATCAAAAAGGCGTTGCTGATGGTAAAGAGTTAGCAAAAAAAGAATTAATGGAAGCAGATGATACAGCTACTGATAGTACAGTTCAATAATTTAAAAAATTTATTGTATAATATAATGTAGATAAATAGTCAACTTGACTATTAATTATTTGCTAAATTAAGTAGGTGAGAATATGGGACTTGATATTAATATAGTTATTGGTGCTAACTATGGAGACGAAGGTAAAGGACTAGTAACAAATGATTTAACAAAGGGTAAGGACACATTAGTTGTTTTAACTAATGGCGGACCTCAGCGAGGTCATACAGTTCTATATGACGGAACTAGACATATCTTCCATCATTTTGGTAGTGGTACTTTAAAAGGTGCTGCATCCTATTTTGCTGAAGAGTTCATGGTTAATCCAGCGGTCTTTGTTAAAGAGTCAGCAGAGCTAGGATATTTCCCTAAGAGCTTTGCATCTGAATATTGTAGAATGACCACTGTATTCGATATGATAGGAAATTCATTAAGAAACTTAGGTAGAGCCTCTACAGATTCTACTGGTTATGGTATTCTTGAAACTATTGAAAGATATGAAGATACCAAAAAACATTTTATGTATTTAGGTGAATTCTTAAAAGTATCAAAAGAAAAGAAGAAAGCAGAGTTAAATAATATTCGAGTTTATTACTTAGAAAAGTTCTATCCTTTATTAAAAGATGCTTCAAAATTTAATCATAAGCAAATTAGAGAAACCTATGAGTTATTATACGATGAAGACTTAATTGGAGCTTTCTTAGAAGATACTGAAATATTTGCTAAGCGAGTAAAAATAAGTCCAATAGATAAGGCTGCTAAGCAGTTCTCACAAGTTATATTTGAACAAGGTCAAGGCTTGGGTATTGATAAAGAAGCAGATAAAACTTATGGAACACCAACAAGAACTGGTTCAACTATACCTACTAAATATTTAATATTATTTAATAAGTTAAATATGATTGATAGTGTAAATCGTTATTATGTTACTAGAAGTTATATAACTCGCCACGGTGATGGTGAATTACCAGATGAAGATACAGCTTATGAATTTAAGCACGGAGTTAAGGATAAAACTAATATACATAATATTTATCAAGGCTCTATTAGATTTGCACCTTTTACGGCTAATAGTATAGCTGATTTAGCTGCAAGAATTAATAAAGATATTAAGGGTAATAATACGCCAAATATTAATATTAAAGATAATTTAGTTATGACACATTATACAAATAAAAGTATTTATGTATTAAAATCAATTAATAATCTTATTATATCTCCTTCATGCGAGGTATATATTTCAACTCAAGAAGATAAAAAATTTGAGAAAGTTGAAAAAATAAATCCATTATATACTAAATAGTCAAAAAGACTATTGTATAATATATTGTAAGTTGTTTATAAAAAATAAAATTAATGAATAAAGGAGTAGAAATTATGGGCAACATTTTAAGTGAAATGAGATTCGGTAGAATTGAAAATGGTTTAGTTAGATTAGGTATGAATGGTCAAATGGCTATTCGCATTGATGGAGCATATAAGTATTACAATCCAAAGACTAAGAGATTAGTTAACTGTGATAACTTCGTATTTGATATTGGCTCTGAATTTTTCTTTGTAGTTCCTACAAATAAGGTTAAGACTGGTGATATTATCTTAGTAAGTGGCAAGCCTGCTTATGTATTAGCACCAGAAACTGATGGTGAAATTAAGATTCTTTCTTATGAAGATTCTTCAATTAAGCATATCTTACCTGAAAGACATACATTCTTAGGTGAGACTTATATGTATTCAAAGATTGTATCTTTCTTAGGAAATAAGCAATTTGATAAGAATACTATTATGAAGTTCATGATGATGAATTCATTATTTGGTGGTAAGAGTGGTTCAGGCATGTTCGGTGGTTTAACTGGCGGAGCTAATGGTATGAACCCTATGATGCTAATGATGATGATGGGTAATTCTAATCCATTAACAAATATGTTTGATTTCTCAGATATGACTGATGGTCTATTTGACGGAGTTCTTGGTGATAATGCTACTGAGGATGAAGCTGAAGATGAAGACGACTTTGATGAAGAATTAACAGAAGATGAAGTTGAAGAAGAAGTAAAGCCAGCTAAGAAGAGAAAGGCTACACGTAAGTAATTAGGAGGTATCTATTATGGGATGCGGAAGTTGGAGTACATCAGATTATAAAAGTTATGCTAAGAAGACTAGAGGCGTAAGCGCTTCTATCTCTTCTACGGGTGCATTATGTTTTGATGGCGATTCAAATGTTAATCAAGTATTTAAGAGCTATCATTTACATGAAGATTTAGATATTAAAGGCAAGGTTCGTGAATGCTGCGATAATGAGGAACATCCAAATACCGTTCCTGTAATACTTGCCCTTGACGTAACAGGTTCAATGGGTAGCTCAGCAATGGAATGTGCTAAGAAGCTTAATGTCATTATGAATACTTTATTAAATGAAGTTAAGGATGTTGAATTTAGCATCATGGCTATTGGTGATGTTGCTTATGATGATGCACCTATTCAAATGTCACAATTTGAAT
>DJXM01000020.1 GCA_002449755.1 Caryophanales bacterium UBA7004 | reverse complement strand
CGTGACCGATTGTACCGATATTAACATGTGGTTTAGTACGGTTAAATTTTTCCTTTGCCATTTTAATTTTCTCCTTATAAATAATTTATTTTAAATTTACCAATTCATATTTTACCCTAATTGGCAAGGGTTTGCAAGTAAATAAATCAAGTAAATAAATATATTATTTAACATTGACTTATTTACCCTTGTTAATTAACTAGATTATGCTCTACTCTTAATGATTTCTTCTTGAATGTTCTTAGGAGCAGCTTCATAATGATGCATTTGCATAACGAAGTTACCACGGCCCTGAGTATTAGATCTTAAAGCTGTTGCATAACCGAACATTTCAGCTAATGGAACATATGCTCTAATCTTCATACCATTACCTCTCTTCTCTTGAGAATCAAGACGACCTCTACGAGAAGTTAAGTCACCAATTACGTTACCAACATATTCTTCTGGAATAGTTACATCTACTTCCATAATTGGCTCTAATAATACAGGCTTACACTTATCCTTCATAGCCTTTACTGCTAAAGATGCAGCAACCTTGAATGCCATTTCAGATGAGTCTACTTCATGGTAAGAACCATCAAATAATTCAGCCTTAACGTCGATCATAGGGTAACCAGCAAGAACACCATTAGGTAATGCTTCTTGTAATCCCTTATCAACTACTGGGATATATTCTCTTGGAACAGTACCACCAACTACTGAGTCAACGAACTCATAACCCTTTTCAGGATTTGGTGAGAATCTTACCCAAACGTGACCATATTGACCACGACCACCTGATTGACGAACGAACTTACCTTCGCACTCACCAGTTTGAGTAATTGTTTCACGATATGAAACTTGTGGAGCACCAACGTTAGCTTGAACGTTGAATTCTCTCTTCATACGGTCAACAATGATATCAAGGTGTAATTCACCCATACCAGAAATGATTGTTTCACCAGTTTCTTGGTCTGTATATCTCTTGAATGTTGGGTCTTCTTCAGCAAGCTTAGTTAAAGCTTGGTTCATCTTCTCTTGGTCAGCCTTAGTCTTAGGCTCAACTGCTACAGAGATAACTGGTTCAGGGAAAACCATCTTTTCAAGAATAACTTCTGAACCTTCAGCAGCAATTGTATCACCAGTTGTAGTGTTCTTGAAACCGATTGCGGCAGCGATATCACCTGCATAAACCTCAGTGATTTCCTCTCTATGGTTAGCATGCATTTGCATGATACGTCCTAATCTTTCCTTAACACCCTTTGTAGTGTTATTTACATAAGAACCACTCTTGCATGTACCTTGATATACACGGAAGAATGTTAACTTACCAACGAATGGGTCAGTCATAACCTTGAATGCTAATGCAGCAAATGGAGCATCATCTGTTGCATGTAATTCAACCTCTTTATCACCTTCGAAGCCCTTAATTGCTCCTACATCAAGTGGTGATGGTAAGAATTCAATTACATAGTCAAGAACTCTCTTAACACCCATGTTATGGAATGCAGAACCACAAAGAACAGGGAAGAACTTAACTTCTAGAACTGCCTTTCTGATAACTGCCTTAATTTGTTCAGCTGTGATTTCCTCACCTTCAAGGTAAGCCATAGCTAAATCATCATCAAATTGAGAAATAGTATCAATTAACTCTTCTCTCTTTTCATTACAAATATCAACTAAATCAGCAGGGATATCCTCTACCTTATAGCTTTCTTCTGGATCACCAGGATAAATGTAAGCCTTCATTTCAATTAAGTCTACAGAACCCTTGAATTGATCCTCAGCACCAATTGGCCATTGAATAGCAGCTGCGCAAGCACCTAATCTATCATGAATAGTACCAACTGAATATGCGAAATCAGCACCAATCTTGTCCATCTTGTTAACAAAAACAATTCTTGGTACGTTATAATCTGTTGCTTGTCTCCAAACAGTTTCAGTCTGAGGCTCAACACCTGCTTGACCATCTAATACTGTTACAGCACCATCTAGAACTCTTAAAGATCTAGATACTTCTACTGTAAAGTCAACGTGACCTGGAGTATCGATGATGTTAACTCTGTGACCCTTCCAAATAGCTGTTGTAGCTGCAGAAGTGATAGTGATACCTCTTTCCTTCTCTTGCTCCATCCAGTCCATCTGAGATGCACCATCATGAGTTTCACCAATCTTATGAATTTTCTTTGTGTGGAATAGAATACGTTCTGTTGTTGTAGTCTTACCAGCATCGATGTGTGCCATGATACCGATATTTCTTGTATTCTCTAATGAATATTCTCTAGCCATTGTAGTTTATTCTCCTATATTATAGTATAAATTACCAACGGTAATGAGCAAATGCCTTATTAGCTTCTGCCATCTTATGCATTTCTTCTCTCTTCTTGCAAGCTCCACCTAAACCGTTAGCAGCATCCATAATTTCCTTTGCTAACTTTACGTCCATAGTCTTATCATTTCTAAGACGAGCATACTTAACTAACCATCTTAATGCTAAAGTTTGCTTTCTTTCTGGTCTTACTTCAACTGGAACTTGATAGTTTTGACCACCAATACGACGGCTCTTAACTTCTAGTAATGGGCTAATGTTTTCAATAGCCTTGTTGAATACTTCAAGTGGATCCTGATTTGTTTGTTCTTTAACAATATCGAATGCACTATATAAAATTGTTTGTGCTGTACCCTTCTTACCATCTAACATAATTGAATTGATAGTTCTAGTAACTACCTTTGAATTATATATTGGATCTGGAAGCACGTCTCTCTTTGCAATATGTCCCTTACGAGGCATGATCGTTTCCTCCTTTAATTTTCGAAATTTTCTTTAATATTATTATAGGTTAGTAAATTACTTACCAGCCTTAGGTCTCTTTGCACCGTACTTAGATCTTGCTTGCTTACGGTTTGCAACGCCTGTTGTATCTAAAGTACCACGGATGATATGGTAACGTACACCTGGTAAATCCTTAACACGTCCACCACGGATAAGTACTGTTGAGTGCTCCTGAAGTGAATGACCTACACCTGGGATGTAAGCTGTTACTTCTGTACCGTTTGTTAATCTAACTCTGGCATACTTTCTTAAAGCTGAATTAGGCTTCTTAGGTGTCATAGTAGTAACACGTGTACATACACCACGCTTTTGTGGTGAAGGAAGTGCAGTATACTTCTTTTCTAGAGTATTGAAGCCAATACCTAAAGCAGGTGACTTACTCTTAGAAACTTTGTCCTTTCTTCCGTTACGTACTAACTGTTCAATAGTTGGCATAAATGATTTTCTCCTTTCATTTTTTCCGAAACACTGTATTCATATATACGTCTATTGACGCCAATTTTTAAAGACAGCAAACACATTATATCAAATTAAAAAAAGATGTCAACAAAAAATCGACATTTTTTTGAATATATTTTATTATTTTACGAAACACCGACGTTAGTGAACTATAAAAATGGCTTAATTTAGTCAATATTAAAAAATTCACACTCATTTAATTAATACCCGATTTTTACATATGACACACCGATGATAGTGTATTATAAACGCGCATATGTATGTATTGAAAAATAATATGGTTTGTTGTATATTATATTTAATTTGCTAAAATTAGTGCAAATTAATCTATAATTGCCCTGATAGTTAAACGGATATAATTGGCCCCTAAGGTAGTGCTATATTCAAAATTATTGGCTTAACTACAAGACTTATAGCTTCTACTACCTTAAAAGCGCAACAAAAAACGCAACATTTATATTGCAAATTCACCTTTGAAGGTATATGCTATATCCACATATAATTTAATACTTGGTCCCATAGTTAATCAGGATATAACCCCAACCTCCTAAGGGTGTGCTCTATACACTCTAAGCCTTGTAACTAAGCCATATTTTGTGTTTTATACTAACATAAAAATCGGAAAACATCGGAAAATCGATAAATTTCATTAAAAAATGTGTAGTTTACACCCATAAGGGATTACGACTATACATCGATATCTTCACGTAGCTCAGCTGGATAGAGCACTCGCCTCCTAAGCGAAAGACCGCCTGTTCGAATCAGGTCGTGAAGGCCACTAGATAGCAAAATCAGCCTCAATTTGAGACTGATTTTTTGTTTAAATTTATTAAATAATTTAATATCCCTTTTCTTTCAAACTATCTCTTTTAAACTAAAGTTAGAGTATTAAAAATAAATATCGCATAAAATAATGTTGTATATATTTATCTATAAGCTAGAAAAGACGTATCTTCCCTAGCTTATAGATATTTGATTAATAATTCGGTAGTGACCGAAACCGGAAGCAACCGGAAGGAAACCGGAAGCAACCGGGAGAAAACGGGAGAATACCGGGAGAAAACGGGAGAATTATTTTAAAACATATTTAATGTTTTTAGAACCGCCTTCTTTTGATATTATACCCTTTTTTACAAGATTACTAAGTATTTCATTTGCTCTAGTATCTTTAATATTTAACAAATCTTCAACCGTAATTCTTCTAATAGAACCATGTTCTTTAATAAAATTAACAATAGTTCTTTCCTGTTCTGTTAGATTATCATACAATTCTTGAGACAAATGATTTTGTTGTTGATTATTGATTTGTTCTTCAGGCTTATATGATGGTCTATAGATATTAACTCTTATTCCAATACCATCATTTAAAACTTCAACTTTAATGCCTAATTCATTACACATTCTAATTGATCTTTCTAAGCCTGTTCCCCAGTTATCAATTAAATGAAGGTATTTAAACATCTTTGCAAGTGATGGATTTCTAAGTGATGACCATCCACTAGATAGCTAAAATCAGCCTCGTTTGAGACTGATTTTTTTTGTTTTACATTTCACTAACCTTTTTCTTTTTATTACTCTTTTCCATATACTCTAAATAATTACAATAATCATCGAATGATGTAAAGCCTAATCGTCTCATTTCCTTTTTTATTCTCTTAAAGGCCTCCCTAGTATTTTCCTTTTCAGCCTCTACATCTATTTCCTCTTCCTTAAATCTTTCTTCAAATGGGGTATTAGGATCAAATATCTCACTTATTTTATCAGAAGCTAACTTATCTGTTGATTTAAGTGCATGTGCATAGATATCAGTTGTTGTAGATGTTCTAGCATGTCCAGCTCTTGCTGATACAGTTACTAAAGGAACTCCAGCAGCTATTTGTAATGTAATATTAGTATGTCTAATACTATGAAGTGTATAATGTTTTAATCCAGCCTCAATTAACACTTTATCAAGCCATGTATTATATAAATCTGGATTAAATAATTTACCATCTAAATTAGTAAATACTCTATCACTATCTTCGTATAAGTCTCCCATTAATAATTTATGGTTATCTTGCCATATCTTATATTCTTTTAATTGTTCTATTAACATTTTAGGCACAGTTATTGTTCTTTTAGATAAGAAGGTCTTAGGGTCCTTTTCATATACTCCATATCCAGGTGTATAAAGCACTGAACGCTCAACTGATATTGTTTCTTTTTCAAAATCAATATCATGCCATTCTAAACCTGCAACCTCACCACGTCTAAAACCTGTAAGTAAGAATACTAACATAGATGTTTTAATTCTAATATCCTTATAATCAATTAGAGCTGCATAAAACTTTTTAGCTTCCTCATCAGTCATAACACTAATACGTTCTTTAGGCTTCTTAGGTGTATCTATATAATCTGATGTTGCATAATTAACATCAATTAATCTTGCCTTCTTAGCACAAGCTAGAATAGTTCTCATAACCTTTCTATGTTCTTGGATAGTTGCCCATTTATAGCTTCTATATTCAACTGTCTTATCAAATATTTTATCATATGGTATATTTAATGCTTTAGCGAAATTCTCTGACCATTTCTCACCAACAGTTCTACCATTATATAGATATACTAAAGATGTTGTTTGCACACCCTTTTTATCCTTTAGTTCTCTAAAGCTATATCCATATGATTCTATAATTTTTTTACAATCAGGCTTTCCTACTATTGTAACAACTCGCCTTTTAGAACTAGCTATTTCATCTAAATAATTTTGAATCATTGAAGGTGTAATCTCAGTAAGCTTATAATCTCCCAATGCGTTATTAATTATTTTTAATACTCTTTTAGAACGGTCATAGTAGGATAAAGAGAAATCTCTCTTAATCCTTTCTAACCATTTTTCAGAATATTCTCTAAATGTATAATCTATCTTATCCAATTTCTTATTCGGATCAATATTATTAATTATCTTTTCTTCAAATTCGTAAGCTACTATAGTTGCTTGTTTTTCAGCCTGTTTAGGTGTAAGTTCTTTATCAGGCTTCCATCTCATAGATTTTGTGTGATATTGACCATCAGTTTTATCCATATATTTTACTTCAATAGAATATACTAATGAGCCATCCTTATTATTAATCTTTCTAATATAAGCCATGATACCACCACCTATGCTAGATTTAAGTACTGGCATAATTCATCATAATTTATAATGTATTTCTTGCCAGAACAAATATATTTAATTATTCCCTTATCACATAAATTCTTAATAAGATAATATGTAACTGCAGTATTAGGATCATCTTCCTTAATCATCTTTAATGCATCATTAATACTGCGCATTCTTTTTTCTTTTCTTCCATATTTTAATCTCTCCTTTAATAATTTTTAACTTGTATTTTTCATAATCTTAACTAGCCTCGTTAGAGGCTTCCTTTCATCATATTGAACTGGGTATCCCAGTTGCATAAATGTTGTTGCGTGATTATAACGCAACTTCCTTATGCTCTTTCTAAATAACGCGTTTTAACGCAATTCAATATCTATCTCACCAGCTTCAACAAGCCTATCATATTCAGCTTTCTCTAGTGTTCTTAGGTATTCATTAAACACTTCATTAGCTTCATATTCATTTTGTCTTGATAACTGATAAGTCTTTTTAAGCAACCTGCTTATTTCTTTATACTCATTCTTACGATTAATCTTTTCACTTGAACCATATTTGATTTCTTTAAAAGCCTCATTACGCTTTTCAACAATATCCTTAATTACGATATTGCCTATCCTACGATATAAATCTTTTCTAAAGGTTTCTACATAACCAACTCGCCTTCCTTCTCCATAGGTTTCATCATTTAATTTATCCCTTATTTCAAGCTCATTTAGTTTTGAATAATAAGCTTCTCTATTAGTAGATGAGGCAAGTAATATTTCAGTCACACAATCTACATAAGGTCTTATTAAATCCATATTGGGAGTATCATAGCCTATCTTTCCTTTTAATGGTATATCTGCATATAACCTTTTAAGGTATGGCTTTAAGTGGTTTTGTAATTCTGATATAGTTTTATTTTTAATAGTGTCTTTTACCTCATCTAATAGTATTTTTCTTAACTCAATTAAAGAGGCTTTATCAATATTAAAATGATTCTCTATATCAGCTTTTAAATCATTAATATAATCAAGTGATACCCTGCCTTTTCTATAACAATATTTTTTCTTCTTAGCATTATAGAAGGTAGGTTCATTTTCAAAGAATGAAATATGTACATGCCTATTGTCTGTATTAGTATGAAGTCCTGCATACCAAGTTACATTATCAGGATTAAAACCTGCATTCTTTAAAAACTTAGGTAGGCACTTCCTAACCATTTCATAAGCATCTTTATAGGTATCCATTTTATCCTTAGCATCAGTTTCTAAAGATATAATTAAATCCCATATATTTGATTCAGTAGTTCTAAGCTTATCTCTAAGTAATTGTTTATCGGCTTTAGTCATAATTCCATCTTGATTAAATATGCCTGAGGATTTCTCTGGATTACCTGCATAATCCATATAACTGAAACCTGCACTAATACCTTTGTCGATGTATGTTGCATAATCATCTTTAACATTACTTGAATAAAATGAACGCTTAGGTGAATCTGAAGGGTAGTATCTAATTCTAGCTATAACAAGTGGGGTCATGATTTATCACTCACTTTATATTTGTATGGTAGTTCACAATTAATATCTGCTGGATTAATTTTATTTCTCTTAATTAAAGCATCAAGCATTCCATATATTGGACCTAATACATTAAGCAAATTATCTAGTTTATTATTAATGGTGGCAAACTTACCATTTAGTTTTTGAAATGTTAAAAGCTCACTATTTTGATATTCTTCATTAGTTAGATATTTTGTGTCTTTATCTAGCATCACCTTAATATCAGCCAAATCAATACCAATATCACATAATGAATCTTTAACATCATCTAATTCAGGCACACTTTCCTTGTTGGATTCATTAATCCCTTTAAATATCATTTGCCTTAAGAATTCAGCAAAGCTATTAATACCTGACTTTTCATATGCTGACCTTACTGCATCAGCATCTTCCTTTTTTCTAAAACTTAATTGTGGTCTATTAAAATTCATCTTTAATCTCTCCTTTACTAAATATTTATTACCTCAGACACACTTTATTGTGCTAATAGTAAGAATATAAGTTTTTTGCGTTACAATACCTCATAATAAAATCACCTCTTTAAAAATATTTGGAAATATATCCCTTCACCTAATATAGGGACAAGTGAGAAGCAAATCGGCCATATTTGAATAAAAATTTTTATCCCCTCACATGTATATGGACTTCTAGAATCAAAAATGGCGGATTTTTTATCATCTTTCACTTAAATAGGACAAAAAGTTCTACATTTCCTCATTTATATAGGTCAGTAAAAGGCAAAAAGTTTTATTCACCCTTCACTATATGGAGAAAAAATATGCTTTTTGGGGACCCTATTTTGAAAAATAATTTTATCTCCTCAATAGTTAAGGGACATTTGGATACCAAAAAGTACTCATTTTTAGTTAATATTCCTTCACTAAATGGAGAAAAACATGCCATTTTGATGGGGTTGTAGCCAAAAAAATTTTATCCCTTCACTATATGGAGAAATATGCGCCCTTTTGACAGGGGTTCAAAAAGGATTTTTATTCCCTTTTCACTAAGAGGATTTTAAAAGTATCAAAAGTTTACATTTTAAAGCAAAAAAAATCACAAAAACTACATTTCTGTAATCTTTGTGATTAAATAAGCAAAATATGATTAAAGCATTTTTTTTTTAATTCATCAACAATATATTTTTAAATTGGCTTATAATTGTTATCTGTTATGCATTACCACGAAAGACTAGATAGCTGTATGCAAGATTAAGGCGATTAATCAGGTTTGACTCCAACCTACATTAAATGGAGTCTTTTTTATTGCAGTCATATTGACAAATATCGATGTGATAATATATAATATTGACACATATCGATATGAGAGGTGCTAATTATGGATTTGAAAGAATATGCAAATATGTTTAAAGCAATTGGTGACGAAACAAGATTGTTTATTTTAAAAAAATTGATTACCAATGATGAATTATGTGCTTGTAAGTTATTAGAAATGGTCAATTGTAATCAATCTACTTTATCTCATCATATGAAAATATTAACTGATAGTGGATTAGTGATTGCTAGGAAAGATTGGAAATGGGTACATTATTCAATTAACAAAGAAAAAGTCGAATTATTAAATAATTACTTAAAATAGGAGGCATTATGGAATATACATTAGATGATAAATATAAACTTATTAAAGACGAGGTTTTAAAGAGTAAAAGCAAGAATCCAATCGAAATTGTAAAGTCAATTATGCATAAAGATTTTATAAATATTCATGGACCAGAACACCATTTTTTAGATGGAGCTAGTTTTCTTGTTGCTTATAAAAATGCCGGTGGTGAAGTTGATGTAAATCAAGCAATAGATATGCTAGCAGAACGTACTTTAAAAATGCCAGGAGCTATGTGTGGTTTTTGGGGTGTCTGTGGATCTACTACAGCAGTTGGTGCAGTTCTTTCCATTATTCATGAAACAGGTCCATTAACTTCAAATGATTATTATAAAGATAATATGGAATTCACCTCATCAGTGATTAAAAGAATGAGTGAAATAGGTGGTCCTAGATGTTGTAAAAGAAATGCTTTTTTATCACTTTCATATGCAGTTGAGTTTGTAGAAAAGAAATATGGAATTAAAATGAATTTAGGCAACATATCTTGTGAGTTTTCATCATGGAATAAACAATGCATAGGAAAAAAATGTCCATTTTATAGGAATTAGAGGTCTTTACCACGAAAGGGTGTTTCAAAATTTAAGGGTTGTTTCATTTGTATTACTATACTTATCATTAGACATAAAAGCAATCTATAATTACAACAAATAACAAACCATTTTAGTGGATGTAGTTGACGCCACAAACAAATTTGCCAACAAAATGATATCGAAGAACTGTAAAAACCGTATGAAATAGACGTTTTGTACGAAATTTCGCAACAAACTGGACGATTTATAACACTATAGACAAACAAAACGATATTTTTCAGGATTTGTTTGAATCCTAAGACCTAGTTGTGGGTTCGATTCCCGCTCCCGCTCGGGGTGCCACTTAAAAACATTATTTATTGTTTATTAAACAAATTGTAGTATAATAAATTTTGTAGGGAATGATTGTCTCCCTTGCAGAAATGCAAAACCGCTTATTCAAGCTGATGACGTCTATGACTTTTTTTGTCGTGGATAAATCAGCTTTTTTATTATTTAAGGAGGAAATATGAACATCTTTTTATCTTTATTTATTATTTTTACTTGTGGTATTTTAGGTGGGTTTATATTTGAAAAGATTAAATTACCTAAACTCGTATGGTACATAATATTAGGTATATTAATAGGACCATCAGTATTTAATATTGTAGATGATACATTAATTAACATATCATCATATCTAAGACAAATAGCTTTAGTTATTATATTAACTAGAAGCGGATTATCATTAAATATTAATAATTTAAAGAAAATTGGTAGACCAGCAATATTAATGTGCTTCGTTCCAGCATGTTTTGAAATAATTGGTATTACAATATTCGCACCATTATTTTTAGGTATATCATATTTAGAAGCATTATTATTAGGTTCAGTACTTGCTGCAGTATCACCTGCAGTAGTTGTTCCTAGAATGATAAAGCTAATGGATGAAGGGTATGGTAATGAACATAATGTACCAGAGCTTATAATGGCTGGTGCTTCTTGCGATGATATATTTGTTATTGTACTATTTTATTCATTTAAGAATTTAATTGCTACATCTTCTTTCGATCCTTGGACTATTACTCAAATACCATTAAGTATAATAAGTGGTATTACTCTTGGTATCCTAGTAGGACTTTTAATGGTTTTAATTATTAATAAATTAAAAATGAATAAAATAATTAATGTAATATTTATGTTAGGCCTATCGTTTGGAATGATAGCCCTAGAAAATGTTTTAAAGTCATATTTTAGTATTTCTTCTCTTCTTGCAATAATTGTAATGGCTTTAATTGTTAATATATTTAAAAAGGAAGATTCGAAAGAAATTCAAAAAACATATAATTCATTATGGAGTGGATTTGAAATATTGTTATTTACTCTAGTAGGCATAGCAACTAATATTAACTATGCTTTCTCAAAGGATGGTGCTATCTTAGTTGGTGTGGTACTAATTGCATTAGTATTTAGGAGCATTGGTGTAATTATATGCTTAATTGCTACTAGATTTAATAAGAAAGAAAAATTGTTTATTATCTTTTCGTATTTACCTAAAGCAACTGTTCAAGCATCAATTGGTGCAATAGCTTTAGCAGAGGGGCTAAATTGTGGAACAGTTATTTTAACAGGAGCTGTTATTTCAATTTTAATAACTGCACCATTAGGAGCAATATTAATGGATAGAACATATAATAAATTATTATCAAATGAGTAGTTACGCAAATTGTATTAATTCCTCTTTTTTTAACACTATTTAATATGGCACCCATGCAAAAATAAAAAATCGACATTGCTAAAAATCGACGCAAATCAACGGCAAAAAAAATCGGAAGGAATCGGAAATTTACTAGAAAAGATAGGGTGCCGAACAAAAATTACAAAAGATATCGATTATTACAAAAATTCAAAACCGCGTCATTGAGCCATTTTCGCATATTACAAAAGTTAGAAAGAGCCTGTTTTTTTGCTCCTAAGTTGGAATGATCGGTTCGAATCCGGTTGGGACTGCCAGATAAAAAGCAAAATCAGCCTCAATTTGAGACTGGTTTTTTATATACAACTATTGTAGTAGATATGCCATGTAAAGCGGTAAGAATACTTTCTTGTCTTCTTTTTTCATACTTTTAGGAGATAAAATTATACTTTCTTTTGCCTTGTATTTATCAATAAACCTATCTAATGAACTTGTTTCAAAATTCTTAGATTTCTTAACTTCAATAGGAAGTGGGTTCATATTTCTTGTTACCAAAAAATCTATTTCAAAATATTTCTTCTTTTTATCTACTATTTCATTCCATTCATAGAAATATGGTTTAAATCCACTAGCTACTAATATTTGCGCAATAACATTTTCATAAAGCATTCCAAAATTTGCGTCTAATTTAGAAAAAACAAGTTTCTTATATATAGATTCTTTCATATTTTTTTCTTCTTCGAAAATCAACGCTGTAAATAACCCAGTATCATTAAAGAACAACTTGAAATCATTACCACTTTCAGTCAATTTCATACCTAATTTAGGTTGATAACAAAGTGGTATATAATTTACCATTTTTGATTCTTTTATTTTTTCTATAGTACGTTGTAATAATACGGAATCTTTTTTTATCTTCATATTACTAACAACAAATTTGGTTTTAGGTTTAGAGAGCATAGAAGGTATTAAATCCCACATACGTTCGCATAAAGTTCCATATTTTTCATCGATTTTGACTAAATCATTTTTATACAATTTTAATATACTCATCTTTACCTTATGAACAGCAAACAAATCTTTTGTTTTTTGGTATTCAGCAACAGCTTGAGGCATACCACCGACAGCCAAGTATAACTTAAATTGATTCATAAATTTATGATGAAATTTTTTTTCATTTTCTATATTAAAAGACTCGAATAAACCTTTTATATAATCAAGACCATAGTCTTCATCAATAGCAGTTAAAAACTCTTCAAAATCCATCGGAAGCATCTCTATAGACTCTTCCTCAGAAGGAATTAAAATATCAGTCACATTTTCTTTAATTGAAATTAATGATCCTGTTTCAATATAATAATATCTACCATCAGCAACCAAATGTTTTATAGCTTGCCTTGCTTTAGGACAAAATTGCACTTCATCGAAAATGATTAATGACCCAGGTGTTGCAGTTTTTTTATCGATTGACATAAATAGATCAGCAAAAAATTTATCCATTTTGTCTTTAGAAGGAATTGATTCAAACATATTGATTGTGTCTTTATTCTCCTTTGAAAAATCAAAAATAACTGTTTCTGGAAAATTTTTCTCACCAAAATATGTTGCAATTGTAGTCTTTCCAACTCTTCTTGCACCTTCAATTAAAAGGGCAGTCTTACCGTTACTAAATTCCTTCCATTCAACAAGTTTTTTATATATTTTTCTCTCAAACATATCAATCACACCCTTACACTTGTTATTTTAGCTTGGTTAAGCCAAAAAATCAAGAATCTTTTTTGAAATTCGCCAAAATTCGTAAGTATTTTTAGTTCGATTTCGCCAAAATTTGCAAGTATTATTATTTCAAATTCGCCAAATTTCATAAATAAGCTTATTTTTGTGTACAAACAATTGAACTATTCGTATAGAGGACTTATCTCCTAAGGTTGTGTTCTATCCAAAAGATTTTGCCACACCACTTCCTTCACCCCAACATCGCTATTTTCAGTTTGTGGTTCACTACACTTGGCGGTAAATACCCGCGACTGAACTTTCACCAGTAAGACTAATGCCATGCCCGGCACACAGAATAATTATCCACCAGCCGAGCTGGTGGTTTTTCATTTTCGGGCATAGCCCTCTTTTACCAGCTGCGCTTACCAAAGCGCACATTTATAGTCCGCCTCTTGCGTTGACTACTTGCTACCCGTGAACGGGTCTCCTCCAAAATCAAGACTCAACTGTTCAAACTTTCTATCTTCGTCAAGTTGATTTCGGATATACTCTGCTATTTTCTTTGTGTTTTTTCCTACCGTATCGACGTAGTACCCTCGACACCAGAACTCGCGATTCCTATATTTGAATTTTGCATTACCCCATTGTTGGTATATCATTATGCTCGACTTACCTTTCAAATATCCAACAAATCCTGATACTGACATCTTTGGCGGTATTTGTACCAACATATGTATGTGATCAGGACATACTTCTGCCTCCATTATTTCTACACCTTTATGTGAACATAACGTTCTTAGTATCTTTCCAATTTCAAGTCTCTTACTCTTATAGAAAACTTGTCTTCGATACTTTGGTGCGAACACTATATGATACTTACAATTCCACGAAGTATGTGCTAAACTATTAACGGTATCATTCACTTGATATCAACTCCTTGTATAATTATTTTGCAGTTGGCGGACTACATCATAATTATACAAGTTTTTTTATTCCTGGGCATAGCTATAAGCTCTGGGAACTCCCCAGCCTAGCTGGGGGTTTTATAATACAACAAAAAAATCGACCACTTGCATCAAAAAAAGTGGTCGATTGGTCGATTCATTGGTCGATTGGTCAATTTATTATTCCTTAAAATCATAATAAGTAGCTTTTCCACTGCCATGCCTATAAATCTTAGATTCAGATAATAATTCATTTCAAAATGTTAGTAGATTGTGTTTTACCAAGATTTGTAATAATTCTACATTGTTCATTATTAATTGAACCATTAATTTCTATGTAATTAATTATCTTTTCTTTATTTTCAATTAATTCTTTTGACTGAGCAAAATCAGATTTTAAGTAAACTACTATTTTAAATACTTCTTTATCTTTAACAACAGGTGTTGATTTAAAATAAATAGCACATGCATTTTCTATTTTTTCAAAGCCAGAAACAAGTGTGCGGCTCTAGTTTATCAAATTGTGAAATCTACTAGATACTCCTTGTTTTTCTCAATAGCATTATTTTTAAAGCCTATAATGCTACTATTTTACTACTTTCCAATTTTCAGTTTTAACTGAGCCGCTTCTATCAATATAGCCTTTTTCTTGTAAAAGTTTTAAATATCTTTCAGCAGTTCTCTTACTCTTAGAAATGATCTTTGAAAGATTTTTTTCTGTTAATTGTGGATTTTTTACTACTTCTTCTAATATTACTTTTTCAACATCATTTACACCGACATTTATGACAAGGTTTATTTTTTTATTCAAAAAATATATCATATGATATATAATACCAAAAGAAAGGGTGATAATATGACAGAACTATTATCTCCAGCTGGAGATTTTGAATGTTTTAAACAAGCATTATATAATGGTGCGGATGCTATATATTTAGCAACAGATCGTTTCGGTGCAAGAGCTTATGCTAAAAATTTAACATTAGATGAATTAAAAAAAGCTTTAATATTTGCCCATTCTTTAAATAAAAAGGTATATGTTACAGTTAATACAATAATTAAAGAATCAGAACTTCTAGATGCCAAAAATTATTGTATTGAATTATATAAATTAGGTGTAGATGGATTAATATTAGCTGATTATAGCTTAATCAATTTTGTTAATGATAATTTAAAGCCTATGGAAGCTCATATATCAACACAGGTAGGTATTAAAGATTTAAATGATGTTAAATTTTTTGAAGAATTAGGTGTTGATAGATGTGTTTTAGCTAGAGAATTATCTATTGATGAAATTAAAAATATAAAAAATAATTCAAAAATGCCACTTGAAGTATTCTCATACGGTGCCTTATGTGTATCTTATTCTGGTGGATGCTTATTCTCTTCTTTATTAACACTTAGAAGTGGAAATCGAGGTAGATGTAGTCAAAACTGCCGTAGAGAATATAAATTATTTAAAAATGATGAGCTTTTAGATAAAGGTTTTATGTTATCTATGAAAGATTTAAATACATTCAATAATTTAAATGAATTATTAAAAATAAATGTTGATTCACTTAAAATTGAAGGTAGAATGAAATCTCCTGAATATGTTAAATTAATTACTAATGCATTTAGAAATAAAATTGATAATTTAAATTATAAATCTAATGATATAGATACAGTATTTCATAGGGCATATACTAAAGGATTTATATTTAATGAGGATAAAGGTAATATTGTAGATATAAATAAAAAATCTAATGAAGGTGCCTTGATTGGAACAATCACTGGATATAATAAAAATTTAACTAAAGTCCATTTAAATAGACCATTAAATATAAATGATAGAATTAGAATTGAAGGAAAATCAAATGATTACTATTTTACAATTGATGATATATTAGATTCTAATATGAAACATATCAAAAATGGTAATAATGATATTTATTTAAATATTTATGAAAAAAGAGAAATCGGTGAAAAAATATATAAGATGACTGATTCTTCTATTGATTTATCAATAGACACATTAAAAAAATGTCCGATTGATATAATCGTATATGGAGAATATGGAGAAAAACTTAAAGCTACAATCAATATTGATGATGAATATTTTGAGGCTGAATCTGATATGATTTTAGATAAAGCTAAAAATTCAGGTATTGATTATAATACACTATATAAACAATTATCAAAATTAAATGATACTCCATATTATTTAAATAATTTAGAATCATATTTAAATGAGAATTTATTTATAACTATTTCAGAAATAAATAATTTAAGAAGAAAATTAGTTTCAAAACTAGATGAATATTTCCAACATGAAAGAAAAGAGATTAATATTAAAGATACTAATCAACAAATTAATAATGAAATTACTTCTTCTTTAAATTGTTTTTGTAATACTTTAGAACAATATGAAGAATGTAAAAAATTAGGTATTAAAAATATTTATTATAAAAATTATTCTCCTTATGTTAATTCAAAATACCAAGATGTAGATGAAGATTATGTTTTAGTTGGTAATTATGGTGGAATAAATAAATATCATAATAAATATTTAATATCTGATTATAGCTTTAATGTTATTAATAGTGAAGCTATTTATAATTTAGAAAAAAGAGGTGTTAAAAGAATTACTATATCACCTGAGGCATCACTTGATAATATTAAAGATTTATATAATGGATATTTAAACAAATATAAAAATAAACCTAATCTTGAAATGATTGTTTATGGAAAATTAAATTTAATGACATTAAAATATTGTCCTTTAAAAAGATATAATGAATGTGGAAAATGTAATCAAAATAAATATGTATTAAAAGATGAAATTGGTACTTTTGAAATATATCATAATGATTGTATAACACATATTATTAATTCAAAACCATTAAATTTAATAGATGATTTAGATAAATTAAATCCATATATTTCTAATTTCAGATTACAATTTACTAATGAATCAAAAGATGAAGTTAATAAAATAATTAATGAATTTAAAGAAAAAATAAATAATAATTCAAATAAAAAATATTTTGATTCTAAAAATAACACAAGAGGTTATTTAAAAAGAGAAATATTATAAAAAATAAAAAGGCTGTTAACCTAGGTAATGAACAAATTTTCAAACCTAGGTTTTTTCACAGCACCTTTATCTTTCAAATTTTCCGATAACCTCTGATACGTTTGTTACACAGCAGAAGGTTGAAGGATATTGTTTTAAAACCTTTAATACAACACCCATGTATCTTTTTCTAATAATGCATACTAATTCATATTTATCCTGCATAGTATACATACCCTTAACATTTATTTCTGTAACACCTAAATGTAGGCTTAAAAGCTTTTCAGTAATTTCTTCTGGATTAGTAGTTATAATTTCAAGCTTATAACCATTCTTTAATCCTGATAGCATAATATTTACAATAATATTTGCGATAAATAAATTTAGTAATGTAGCAAGTGAATTATCAAATGACTTAAATGGTTCACTAAAGCTAAAGTTGTAACAAAAATAAGCTAGAATAACGACGCTTGAATCTAGCAGAAATGAAACGTATGCTACATTTGTTTCAGGCTTGAAATGCTTAATTAAAGAAGAAATAGCATATGTACCACCTGAAGCGCCAAATCTTCTAAGCATAATTGAAAATCCGAAGCCTGATATTACACCAGCACCAATACATGCAAATATTAGATTATTAGGAGCAACATAGGTAGGAAAATTTATATATTCTAGAAGTAATAATGTTCCTGCCTGTACACCCATATATACTAGTAGCATAGCACCTGTTTTTTTAGAAACAAATATACAAACTAAGATAAATATTGGGGCATTACAGATAATCATATACCAACCCATATTTATTTTAGTTAAGTAAGATAATAATGATGCTATACCTGATACTCCTCCTGGAGCGAAATCATTTGGAGTTGAAAATACATGATATGAAAAAGATACTATTACTCCTGATACTAAACAAAATAGAAGATCTAGTATTAGCTCCTTAGGAGTTACTTTCATGTTTAATTTTTTTATAAGTTCCATATTTTTTATCACCTAAATTATTATAATTTTTTATAATTAAATTTCAAGACTAGAGTTTTTCAACTAAAGATGCACAGTAAAATGTCATATCACATTTATTAATGTAGAAATCTAATATTTTATTCCAATCTTTAGTTGAAGTTACTAAGAATACATATTTATATCCATCTCTTTTAGCTATTTCTTTAGCAAAATCCATTAATCCTTTTCCAATACCTAAATCTCTTTTAGATGGACTAACATATATTTCTTCAATACCAAAATATTTTTCCCCATCTTGCATTATAGAATTATAGTTTTTACTTATACCATCTTTTTCAAATATATATCCAATGATTGTTTCATCTTCTTTTGCAACAAAGATTCTTTTATCTATAATATCATTTATACCATTAACTCCGTAACCACGAGTTATATCTTCGTCAGTCCAACATTTTGATAATGATATTAATTCTTCTATATCTTTACTAGATGGATTAATTTCTGAATAATTTATCATATTTTCTCCTTTTCACTTATTTCTAACATACCTTTCTTTTGTAAGTAGACATAAGTCAATTATCTTTTTAGATTGGTCCCATGGCCTAATCATTTCCTCGGTATGATCATATGTAAATCCAAAATGTTCAGCAAGTCTCTTAGATTTAATATTATCAGGATAATAAGAATAAATAAAAGCTTTCGCATTTAATTTATTAAATGCAAGATCTAATAATAAAGAAACTATTTCTTTACCATAACCTAGATGTTGAAATTCTCTACCAATGCAAATACCACATTCTTCAAATACACCATCTGATTTTTCTTTTATTCCACAATAGCCTATTGCCATATCACTTTCTTTTAAAGCTACAAAATATGCATAATGAGTTTTTTGAAATTCAATACTTCTAATAGTTCTTTTTTTAGCATCTTCAATGCTAAAAGTAGGTTGAAAAAGCATCCATTTATAAACTTTCTCATCACTCCATACATATTTAAGCATGGCATCACAATCTGAATCTTTTGCTTTTCTTATTACAATATGTTCTCCAACCAATATGTCTGATTTGTACAAATAATTACATTTTTCTATTGCTAAATCATAATCTTGTAATGCAGCTTTGCGATACCAAAATAAAGCTTTAAATAAATCTTTTTCTAGTCCAGTGCCTTCCTCATATAAGCTAGCAAGATTATATTGTGCATCTCTATCTCCATGTTCAGCAGAAAGCACAGTCCATTTAACTGCTTTATTCATATCTTTTTAAGTACCAATTCCTTCAAGATAACAATATCCCAATACTTATTTAATTCTACGCATCTATCTAATTCTTTACATGGTTTATAATAACTACTTGGCATTGTATATATGCTCCTTTATTCTACTATTTTATAAATCTCAACAAAAAGTCTGTTATCCCTATAATAGTAAACCCGTTTAAATCTCTAGTCTCATTAATTGGCTTATTTATAACTATTATTTTTTGTATTTGGTCGTTTAATGAAATATATGGTTTGATTTCTCTATTTCTAGTTTCTTCACTGCCTATATCTGATGCAACTTGAATATAGTACATTCTATTGCCTTTCGTAGCTAGAAAATCAATTTCATAAGTTCTTCGTATACTTTCATTGTTTTTGTTTTTTTCAACCTTATCATATGTACCAACATTCACTGAATATCCATTATAGACTAATTCATTATAAACTACATTTTCAAGCATTTGACCTTCATCTACAAAAGAAAAATTAAGTCTTGCATTTCTAAGACCTGTATCAATAAAATAATATTTTTTTAATGATGTAATAATTTCTTTTCCTTTTACATCATATCTCATTGCTTCCCTTATAATATGAGAATCCTTAAACGCATTTATGTATGATGTTACTGTTTCAGAATCAATTTTGTTTTTTGTCTTACTCTTGTATGTGTTAGAAAGTTTTTCAGAATTAATTAAAGTACCAACACAAGTAGATAATAATGTGCATAATTCATCCAGCGCTTCAACTTTTCTAAATTTATATCTTTCAATAATATCTTTAAAATAAGTTGTTTCAAAAAGCTTAATTAAGTATTCTTTCTTTTCTTCCTCTTTATCTTTTAAAACAGCTAGAGGCATTCCTCCGTATGTTAGATATTCGTTTATTGCTCTATATTCTTCTAAGTTAGTATAATTCATATATTCCTCAAACGAAAGAGGATTAACATTAATATTGGTAGCTTTATCCCTAAATTCTGTTTGAACATCTTTAGAAAGCATTTTTGAATTGCTACCAGTAACATATATATCTATATTCTTCTTTTTAGATAAACTTAATACTATTTTGGCAAATGTAATAACATTTTCATCCTCTGGTTTTGCTATCACATGCTTACCGTTTGTAAATACTGGATTAATAATTGGAACAACGTTTTGTATTTCGTCAATGAACACATAATTCATTTTATTATCATCACATAACTCAATGACATGATCAGATAGATTAATTGGATCATAATAATCATAATTCTCTTCGTCATCAAGATCAATTATAATTATATTTTCTTCATTTACTCCATTATTAAGTAAATACTTTTTATATATTTCTTCAAGAAGATATGATTTACCACATCTTCTTATACCAGTAATAACTTTAGGAAAACCATTTTCTTTTGATTTGATCAGTTTATCTAAATAATTATTTCTTTCAATCATTTTAATCGCCTCTTTTGTAGAATTCTACATTTTTATCGATTACATTATAGCAGTTCGCCGCCTTTAAGTCAACGTAACTAATCGTATTTTTTGTAGAATTCTACATTTTTACCGATTACAAAGTGTTATCGTTATAATATTGTTGGATACCATAGACACCATAAAAATGGGCACCATATAGGTAGTCATAAGTTATTAAAACTAATAAAAGTTATGTAAGATATACAAGATATTTAAGCACAATAGCAAAAAACCAATTTATAGCCATTAAAAAAACCATATTAGTAGGTTTATATGCTAATATGGCTTTTTTAATTAGATTAATATTAAAATTTA
>DJXM01000054.1 GCA_002449755.1 Caryophanales bacterium UBA7004 | reverse complement strand
TAATCTTTCTTAATAATGTTTTATCGATCTTATGTTGGTATCTTTTCTTATAGGCTACTTTACGCCTTAAATCGATATTTTTAGCATCTAAATAGCCTTTTTCGAAGTAATTATAAACAGTCCTTTCTGATACAGGCAATTCGTTTGAAGCAAAGATATGGTATATTGGCTGGCCAGCTTTTACATAAGTAGATACAGTATGATTTAAAGCTTTAAATTCATATGGAGTTAAATTGATACCTTCTCTAGTTTCTCTTAAAGTAAGCTTATAATCCTTATGTGCTACATCAGAATAGTAATAAAACTTATTTAAATGGCAGCCTATAGCTTTAGGACATCCGTTACAAACCCATGGGAACTTCTTTAAATTAGGACATATATATTCATCGAATGATTTACATCTTTCGATACACTTACAATAATTTTTTAATAGTAAGTTTGGTTTGAATTCAATACAAGCATTTATTTTACATCCTTTATATTTTGAACATATGGCATTATAAGAGCCTAATCTATTATCAACTGAACGACCTTTAAATAATCTATGAAGCTTTACTTCTTTAGAGATAGTAGAAGGATCATTAGATAGCATATTGCCAATATCTTTTAGCATAATAGTTAATGAACCTTCATCACTTCTATGTTCCGTTATTATCTTTTGAATTTTAATTCTATCATCTAAAGTAAAATGTTTATTATAATTTTCTGAGTCAGTATATTTAATTTTAGTATTAGATGTAATCTTAGCTTTTTTCATTAGGCTACCTCCAAACAGCCAAAACTAAGGTAATGATTATTATAGCATGAACGGAATTTAACTATGCAAAAAATTAACTTCAACTATTTATAGCGGAATTAACTTTTGCAATTAACATATACTTTTTTTCATTTATAATTCAATAAATTAAGTCTTTTGTGGTATTTTATTTCGAATTATGATAGAATAAAATAACTATTATTTTTTAAAATAATAGAAAGGTGAGTGATTTTGATGAAAAATTATAAGCTTCATGTATCAGATGGATTTAAAGATATTTATGGGGATACTATTATTGTTACTAAGGAAGTAGAAAATAGAGTATTAAATACCTTTATATCATTTGGTTATGAAATGATTAAAACTCCAGGATTAGAATATTTAGATGTTTATTCATTAGGTGGCTCTCAAAAGCCAGATTTATATAATCTAATAAATAGACAAGGTGAGGTTTTATCATTAAGAAATGATATGACATCATCTGTTGCTAGATTTGTTTCAACAAATAATTCATTAAAGCCTGGGACATTAAAATATTGTTATTCACAGGATACATATAGATATCCTAGACTTTACCAAGGAAAGAACCACCAGTTCTTACAGGCTGGTGTTGAATTAATTGGTGAGGATTCTATGGAATCTGATGTTTCTGTTATATATTTAGCTAATAAGGCATTATTAAATTGTAATTGTAAAAAATTTACAATTAATATTGGTTCATCATTATTCTTAGAAACATTATGTAGTGATTTTAAAATCAGTAATGAAATTCAAAAGGAAATTTATAATTCAATTCAAAATAAGGATTATATTACATTAAGAGAAATATTATCTAATAATTTAGATAGTGATAAGGCATCATTCATCATTGATTTAATGATGAGAGGTGGAAAGCTAAATTATATTGAAAAACTAATGAAGAGATTAGAAGGAACTAAATCATATAAGGTTTTAGATTATTTAAGAAATATTTATTTATCATTAGAGGAATTAGATGTTAAGAGCATTATCTTTGATTTTTCTATTTATTCTTATGCAGAATATTATACAGGTATTATATTTAAAATCTTCGTTGATAATGTAACTAAGGCTGTAGTTGAAGGTGGTAGATGTAATTCCTTATTTAAGGAATATGGAAAGGATTTACCTAACTGTGGATTTGGTTTAGATATTGATGTTTTATCATCTTATGTTTTACAAAATGAATTAATTGATATTAAAAAAGAAAAATATTTAGCATACCAAGGTGGTAAGCTATTTACTAAGGTAATTAAGGGTAATGAAAAGCTAAGAAGTGAAGGCTTAATTGTGTCTTTAGTTGTTTTAGATGATTTGTCTAAGGCAATAGAATATGCTAAAGACCATGGCTTTACAAAGGTAATTACCTATACTGAAAATGATTATACTCTAAAGGAGGTATGCTAATATGTTAACTTTTGCACTTTCTAAGGGTAGATTAGCTGATAAGATTTTAGATATGCTAAGAAAATTAAATTTATGTGATTTAACAATCGAAGATGATGATAGAAGATTAGTTGTTGAATCAGGTAATTATAGATTTTATTTAGCTAAGCCATCAGATGTTCCTACATTTGTAGATTCAGGTGTTGCTGATTTAGGCGTTGTAGGAAAGGATACTGTCTTAGAGGAAAATAGAGACATTACACAGGTATTAGATTTAGGATTTGGAAAATGTCGTATGTGTGTATGTGGTAAGGTATCTGATGGAGATAAATATAAATATATTAGCAATTTGAGGGTAGCTACAAAATATCCTCATATTGCTAAAGAATATTTTGATTCTATAGATCAAAATACAACTATCATTAAATTAAATGGTAGTGTTGAATTAGGTCCTGTATCTGGATTAAGTGATGTTATTGTTGATATTGTTGAATCAGGAAGAACATTAAAGGAAAATGGACTTGAGGTAAAAGAGGTTATTCATGATTTATCGGCAAGACTTGTTGCGAATAACGCAAGCTTAAAGACTAAATATGATGAAATTTCTGAAATAATTAAAGGTTTTGAAAAATTAGTAAAGGAGTAAAATTATGATCGAGATTATACGTGATAAGAAGGATATTGAAAAATATTTTGAGGTTCTAAATAAAAGAGGATCACTAAATTCTGGTGAATATTCTGATACTGTTAAGGCAATCGTCAATGATGTTGCCCTAAATGGTGATTTAGCACTTTTAAAATATACACAAAAATTTGATAATCCAGACTTTTCTTTAGAAAATATGGAAGTGTCTAAGGAAGCTCAAAAGCACGCTTTTGAAGGCTTAAATAGTGATATCAAAAGAGTTTTATTAAGAAGTAAAGAAAGAATTTATTCTTATCACGAGCATCAAAAAAGAGAAACTTGGGAATATCAGGATTCAATTGGTGCTAAGCTTGGTCAAAAGATTACACCACTTAAAAGAATTGGTGTTTATGTACCTGGTGGAAAGGCAGCTTATCCATCAAGTGTTTTAATGAATATTTTACCTGCAAAGGTTGCAGGTGTTAAAGAGGTTATAATGGTAACACCTGCAGTTAAGGGCTATATTAATCCATTAGTATTAGCTGCAGCCTATGTATGTGAGGTAGACCATTTATATACTGTTGGTGGTGCTCAGGCTATCGCAGCTTTAGCATATGGTACTAAAACAATTGAAAGAGTAGATAAGATTGTAGGACCTGGTAATATCTTTGTTGCCTTAGCTAAAAGAGAGGTTTATGGTCTTTGTGGAATTGATTCAATTGCAGGACCTAGTGAGGTTTGTGTAATTGCTGATAAGACAGCTCATGCTAATTTTGTAGCTGCAGACCTATTAGCTCAGGCAGAGCATGACCCTATCGCATCAGCTACATTATTTGTAACTGATGAGGCATTAGCTAATGATGTTAAGGATTATGTTCAAAAATTTTATAATGAATCAAAAAGACAAACAATTTTAGATTCATCATTAACAAAAACATCTAAAATTGTTATTTGTGATAATTTAGATGAGGCTATTAAATATACAAATAGATTGGCTCCTGAGCATTTAGAGCTAGCATTAGATGACGCAAGATCTATTGTTGATAAAATCGAAAATGCTGGTGCTATCTTTATTGGACATTATACAGCTGAATCATATGGTGATTATATGGCAGGTCCAAACCACGTATTACCTACATGTGGTACTGCTAGATATTTTTCACCTTTAGGTGTAGATGATTTTATTAAGAAAACATCTTTAATTGAATTTGATAAGGAAACAGCTTTAAAGCTTTTAGATGATGTAGATACATTTGCTAAAGAGGAATCTTTAGAGATGCATGCTTTATCAGCTAGAATTAGAAAGGAGTAATTTTTTATGAAGTACATGAAAAAAAGCTTCTCTAAAATGGTTCCATATCATTCAGGATTAATTACTGATGGAATCATTTTAAATGCTAATGAATCTCCATTTGAACCTCCTTTAAGGGTTAAAGAAGAAATTGTTAAGCAATCTTCTAATATAGAATATAATAGATATCCTGATATGGATGAAATGGAATTAAATAAGGCTATTGGAGCACATTATGGAATTAACCCAGAATGTATTACATGTGGAGTTGGTTCAGATGAATTATTAGATGTAGTATTTCGCTGTGTATTAGAAAAGAATGATAAGGTATTAGGCTTTTCACCATCATTTTCAATGTATCAGGTATTTACAGAATTAGTAGGTGGAGAATATATTCCTGTTTATGGTGATTCTAATATGATTTTTTCTATTGATAAAATGATAGAAGAAATCAGTAAGCATAATCCTAAAATGGTTTTAATATGTACACCTAATAATCCTACAGGACAATATATTGAAGAAAAAGATGTAAGAAGAATCATTGAATCAACAGATGCTTTAATATTATTAGATTTAGCATATATTGATTTTGCTAAATATGATTATTGTAAGCTAGCATTAGAATATGATAATGTTATATCATTTAAAACATTCTCTAAGGCTATGGCATTACCATCAATTAGATGTGGGTATGCAATATCAAATAAGGATAATATTGATATGATTAATTCTGTTAAGGCCCCATATAGTGTAACTACATTTTCTCAACTAGCTGCTAAAATAGCTATTTCTAATTTTGATTTATATAAGTCTCAAATAGATGAAATCAAAAATGAAAGAGAAAGATTATATGATGAATTAAAGAAATTAGGATTTAATGTATATCATAGTGAAGCTAATTTCTTATATGTTTTAATGGATGATAAATATAATGAATTATTATTAAATAATAAGATTTATATTAGAAAATTTAAAAGTGGTGTTTATAGAATCACAATTGGTTCTAAATATGAAAATGACAAATTATTAGAGGTGATTAAAAATGCGTAAATCTGAGGTTAAACGAACTACTAAGGAAACAGATATTAGGGTTAAATTAAATCTTGATGGTGAAGGAAAAGCAGTATTAAATTCTGGAATTGGCTTTTTTGATCATATGCTTAATACATTTGCTAAGCACTCATTTATGGATTTAGAATTAGAATGTAAGGGTGACTTAAATGTTGATACACATCACTCTGTTGAAGACTCAGGCATTGTTTTAGGTGATGCATTTAATAAAGCATTAGGTTCTAAGGATGGTATTAATAGATATGCATCATTTACTATGGCTATGGATGATGCTTTAGTATTATGCGCAATTGATTTATGTGGTAGAAGCTATTATGAATCAAATGCTAAATTTGATACTCCTAAATGTGGTGAATTTGAAACTGAAACAACAGATGAATTCTTTAGAAGCTTTGCTGATAATGCAAAGATGAATTTACATTTTGTTATTTTAAGAGGAGAAAATGCTCACCATATTATTGAGGCTATGTTTAAGAGTCTAGCAAGATGTATTAGAGAGGCTATTGAAATTAATCCTAAATTAAAGGGAAGCTTATCTACTAAGGGAGTAATTTAATATGATTGCTATAATGGATTATGGTATTGGTAATCTAGGTTCAGTAAAAAATGCTTTTGATTATTTAGGATTTGAGGCAGTTATTACATCTGATAAGAATGTTATATTAAATGCTGATAAGGTTATCCTACCTGGTGTTGGAGCTTTTTCTGATGCTATTAATACATTTAAAAAATATGGTTTTGATAAGGTAATTGATGAGCTTATAAAGAAAAATACACCTATTTTAGGTATTTGTGTTGGTATGCAAATGCTATTTGAGCGTGATTTTGAATATGGATGCCATGATGGACTTGGGATTTTAAAGGGTGATGTAGTTAAATTTGATTCTAATAATGGTGAATTTAAAATTCCTCAAATGGGCTGGAATCAGGTTCATGTTACAAAGGATAATCCCTTATTAAAGGGTGTAGATGGTAAGGATTTTTATTTTGTACATTCATATTATGTAACAAATAATGAATTAGATACAATTGCTTATACTGAATATGCAAATCAAAAATATACATGTGCAGTTCAAAAGGGCAATTTATTCGCGACTCAATTTCATCCTGAAAAATCAGGTGAGGTTGGTCTTAAAATATTAAGAAATTTTGGTGAATTATAATGAAATTATATCCAGCAATTGATTTACATGATGGAAAAGCAGTAAGACTATATAAGGGTGATTATAATCAGGTTACTGATTATGGTGACCCTAAATCTCAAGCCTTAAGATGGAAAAAATTAGGAGCTACATCTTTACATTTAGTTGATTTAGATGGGGCTAAGGATGGTGGATTTAAAAATTTAGAGGCTGTTAAGGCTATTTTATCTACTGGAATTCAAGCAGAGCTAGGTGGGGGAATAAGATCAATAGAGCAAATAGATACATTATTATCTATTGGTATTAAAAGAGTTATATTAGGATCTAGTGCCTTAAATTTAGATTTTGTAAAAGAGGCTATCAATAAATATGGTAGTGAAAAAATCGTAATTGGAATAGATTGTAAAAATATGATGGTTGCGACACACGGATGGCTTAATACATCAGATATAGAGGCAACCGAATTTGCTAATAGATTAAAGAAAATTGGTGTTAAAACTATTATTTTTACAGATATTGCAAAGGATGGTACATTATCTGGTATTAGTGTTGAATCAACTAAAAAAATGGTAGGAACTGGATTAGATATTATAGCATCTGGTGGTGCTAAATCATTAGATGATATAAAAATAGCTAATGAAATTGGATGTCAGGGTATTATTTTAGGTAAATCAATTTATAATGGAAATATTGATTTAGAAGAAGCTATTAAAAAATTTGAAAAATAATTTATAGAGGAAATTATTATGCTATGTAAAAGAATAATTCCATGCTTAGATGTAAAAGAAGGTAGAGTAGTAAAGGGAGTTAATTTCTTAGGACTAAAGGATGCTGGTGACCCAGTAGAGGTTGCTGAAGGCTATTCTAAAAATGGTGCTGATGAAATTGTATTTTTAGATATTACTGCCTCACATGAAAAGCGTGGAATCATAATTGATGTTGTAAAGGAAACTGCAAAAAAGGTATTTATACCTTTAACTGTTGGTGGTGGAATTAATACAATTGAAGATATCCATAATATTTTAATGGCAGGTGCGGATAAGGTTTCTATTAATTCCGCTGCCGTTAAAAATCCTTCACTTATTAGTGAGGGAGCTAAAAAATATGGAAACCAATGTATAGTAGTCGCAATAGATGCTAAATGGAATGGAAGCTTTTATGAGGTTTATATCCATGGAGGAAGAATTCCTACAGGTAAGAATGCTATAGATTGGGCTAAGGAAGTAGAAAAGCTTGGTGCTGGTGAAATATTATTAACATCTATGGATACTGATGGAGTTAAAAAGGGATATGAATTAAAGCTTACAAAGCTTGTTGCTGATTCAGTTAACATTCCTGTAATAGCATCAGGTGGAGCTGGTTCAATGGATGATTTTTATGATGCATTTGAAAAGGCTCATGCTAGTGCAGCCTTAGCAGCATCCCTATTCCATTATAAGGAAATAGAAATTAAGGATTTAAAAGATTATTTAAAGAGTAAGGGAGTAAGTGTAAGATTATGACAAAGGAAGAATTTTTAAGCGCAGTTAAATTTGATCAAAATGGCTTAGTAGTATGTGTTGTTCAGGATTACCATGCTAAAAAGGTTAGAATGGTTGCTTACATGAATAAGGAAGCCCTAGAAATAACTTTAAATACTAAGGAAATGACATATTATTCTAGATCAAGACAAAAGCTTTGGAAAAAGGGAGAGGAATCAGGAAACTTCCAATATTTAAAGGGCGCATCAATTGATTGTGATGGCGATGCTTTATTATTCCAGGTTGAGCAGGTAAATGGAATTTCATGTCATACAGGAAATGCAGTTTGCTTCTATAGAGATTTAGAGGAAGAAAATCTATTTATTACAAATAGAAAGAAAAATGAAACATCTGATAATGAATTAGTTAATCTAGAATCTACAATTAAGGATAGAATTAAAAATCCTGTTGAGGGCTCTTATACAAATTATTTAATATCAAAGGGCGAAAACAAGATTTTAAAGAAAGTAGGAGAGGAAGCATCAGAAACTATTATTGCTTGTAAGGATGGAAATAAGCAAGAAATAGTAGGTGAGATTGCTGACTTAATTTATCATCTATCAGTTGAGATGGCTTATAAGGGTGTAGACTGGGAAGACGTGTTTGAAGAATTATCAAAAAGATAAAAAATTTAGTGAAACACTTTTATAACACTTTTATAATACTTTGGAACATGCGTTGAGACAGTATGCTGCCTTTCGCAGAAAAAATTTAAAAATAAGTCTAGTTTGTAATTATGCTGTGTATAATTAAGGAGTTAGTTCAAATTCCAATAGGATTTTGAATTAACTCTTTTTACTCTATATATAATCGGTAAAAATGTAGAATTCTACCAAAAATTAGATTTAAATTAGTACGTTTGAATATGGTTTCTTCAAGATTTTTTAATTGATAGTATAACGGATTACCGGTATAATTATTATAGAGGTGATATTCGTGAGATTAATTGAAAAATTAAATGAATCTAAATTATCAATATATAAGCTATCAATTATTAGTAATATACCCCAATCAACTTTAAATGATATTTTTATTGGAAAAAGTAATCTATATGATTGTAATGGTAAAACATTATTATCAATTGCTAAGTCATTAAATATTTCAATTGAAGAATTATTATCTTTAAAACAAGAAGAATATAAACCTGAATATGAAAAAAATCTACCTGATTTTCTTCAAGAAGGTATAAATAATTTAAAGAAAGCTAAAAGGCATAAAAATTCTTATTATGATTGTTATTTGATGGAAGTGAATAGTAGTATTAATGTTTGTGAGGTTGAACATATAATCACTAGTGAACATGCTGCTTATTTAAGAAATAAATTTTTGAGGAGCTGATAGAATGTATGATTTTACAAAATATCCTATAAAGAAGAAAACATATTCTGGAGCAAATGGTAATAAAATAAGCATACTAATTGATGACGAATTATATATGCTTAAAATGCCTCAACATGCGAATAAAAATGAAAATTTATCATATTCAAATAGTGCTATATCTGAATATATAGGTTCATGTGTATAAATCAATTAGACTAGTTGAAAAAAATATAGATGATAAAAATAGATATAATTATATTAGAAGCAATATAATAAAAAAATCTATTAAATTATTAATTTAAAATGTGGAGAACTTCTAAAAATTTTGAAGCTCACGTTGAGACGGTATGCCAGCTTTCGATAAAATAATTTTAAAATAAGTCAATAAGATTTTATGGATGGTAGATTCATTTTGAATCTATCATTTTTCTTTTGAAACACAACTCCAAAAAATACTAAAAAAAGTAGAATTTGGAATTAGACCATGATATAATATAAATGAATAGAAGGGTAGTGAATGGTATGCTATATAAAAGAACAATACTAGATGAAATTATAAATTCTGTTGATGAATATCCAGTTACATTAATTACTGGCGCTAGACAAGTTGGAAAATCAACTTTAGTTTCTTATTTTGAAAATAAAGGATATAAATATATTACTTTTGATGATACAGAATTATTGGCAAAAGCAAAAGAAAATCCTAAAAAATTCATCAATGATCTTGGATATCATGTGATAATTGACGAAATTCAAAGAGTAAAAGAATTATTTATAGAAATTGAAAATGTTGTAAATGATTTCAAAAGAAACAATGGAACATTAGCTACAAACGGAATGTACATACTTACTGGTTCACAAAAATTTCATTTAATGAAAGGCGTAAGCGAATCTATGTCTGGACGCGTAGGAATCATAGAGATGGAACCATTAAGTCAGTCAGAAATAAGAGAGTGGAATGAAGAACCATTTGTTATAGATAATGAATTATTGATGCAAAAAACAAATGATAGATATTTAACACAAGATGATTTATATTTATCTATTGTAAGAGGCTTTTATCCAGCAAGATGGGAAATAGAAGGTAAACCTATTAAAAATTATTATTCAAATTATCTTAAAACATTCATTGAAAGAGATGTTTCTGAATTAATTAGCATAAAGGATTTAAGAAAATTTGAAAACTTTATTAAAGTAGTTGCATCATTAACTGGTGAAGAATACAATGCAAGTAATATATCAAAAATTGTCGGAATAGATAATAAAACTGTTGATGCATGGCTAAGTATATTAATCGTTAGTAATTTGGTTACATTACTTGAACCTTATTATGAGGATTCAATTAACAAACGAATTGTAAAAAAGAATAAGATATATTTCAATGATACAGGATTAGCTTGTTATTTAATTGGGATTGATTCACCAAACACTTTAAAATTATCTGATTTTAAAGGAAGACTTGTTGAAACATATATACATAATGAAATATGTAAAAGTTATAAAAATAATAATGTTGAAGTTCAAATGTTTTATTACAGGGATAATAATCAAAATGAAATAGATTTTATTATTTTAAGAGATGGTAATTTATATTTCATTGAGGCTAAGTCTGGAAAACAATATGGAATTAACGATATAAAAGGGTTTAAACAACTTTTAAATACTAAGTATAATATTGCAGGGCAATGCATTATTTGTTGTGCAGATGAAATGTATAGAATTTCATCTCAAGTGTATGCTTTTCCAATAAAATGTATATAATACTCGAATTATTTTAAAAATAATAAACCGCGAATGATTATCACACGTTGAGACGGTATGTATGCTTTCGAGAAAATAATCTTAATATTAAGCTAGTTAATTCATTAATGATGGTTTCATTTTGATTCCATCATTTTTAATTTTTAAAACATTTGACTCTTTATTTTACTATTGTTTTTGTTTCGCAAAAGTTATATAATATTTGCGAAAGGCGATGAGTGCAATGTCTGTTACTTGTGAACGAATTTTAGAACGAATTAATAAAGAAAAACTTGGAGCTTTTACTTCATCTGATTTTTCTGATATAGATAATTATAAAATGATAAGTAAAACATTAGAAACATTAGATGATAAAGGAGTTATTAAACGAGCTAGAAGAGGAATATACTATATTCCTAAATATAATGAATTATTGGGCATTGAAGAAGCACCAAATATTGATGATATAGCTAAAGCAATTGCTAGACAATATAATTTAATTATTATTCCGTCAGGGAATTATGCGTTAAATATGATTGGCTTATCAACACAAGTTCCAATTAAATATATCTATATAACAAATGGTCCTTACAATGAATATGAAGTTGGTAATAACACAATATATTTTAAGCATTCTACATCAAGAGAAATAAATAATTTGCCATATAAAATATTAATATGTATTCAAGCATTAAAAACAATTGGAAAAAATAATATTGATGATGGTGTTATAAAAAAAATAAAAAGTTTTTTAGATGATAGTGATATAAATAATTTGAAAACCAAAAATTATAAAATCACTTCATGGATTCATGATATTTTAAAATCACTATAAGGAGAATAAAATGTATAATATAGCTAAATTAAGTAATAATGATAGAGATATTGTTTTCACAAAATATGCTTTTGAAAATGGTGTTAGTAAGGCTATTGTAGAAAAAGATTTTTGGGTAACATTAATCTTAGATTATTTATTTCATAGATGTAAATATAAAGATTA
>DJXM01000050.1 GCA_002449755.1 Caryophanales bacterium UBA7004 | reverse complement strand
TTCAGCACCCATTCTAACTGCTTCTCTAATAGATGGAGCACCAACTGGTAAAATCATGATTTCTTGGAAATCAATACAGAAATCTGCATGAGCACCACCATTTAGGATGTTCATCATAGGAAGTGGTAATTGCTTAGCATTGAAACCACCAAAATAATTGTAAAGAGGAATTTGATAATAATTAGCTGCAGCACGAGCACAAGCCATAGAAACACCTAAAGTAGCGTTAGCACCTAGCTTACCCTTGTTCTCTGTACCGTCTAAATTGATCATTAGCTTATCGATAGCAACTTGATTAGTTACATCCATACCTAAGATTTCCTTTGCAATAATATCATTAACGTTCTTTACTGCCTTTAGAGTACCCTTACCTAAATAACGTGACTTATCACCATCACGAAGTTCAAGTGCCTCATGCTCTCCTGTAGAAGCTCCTGATGGAACTAATGCACGACCAAATGCACCTGATTCAGTTGTAACCTCAACCTCAACTGTTGGATTACCACGAGAGTCTAATACCTCTCTAGCGTATACGCTTGTAATAAATGGCATAAAATACATCTCCTTATTCAATAATCTAATTTTTAAACCATTAAGATTATACAATATTCTTCTACTGTTTTCACTATGAAAATGAAATCTAAAATTTTCTGAAAACGTTTACTATTGTCCATTCTTCTCTTCGTGTTTTTTCTTAGAAAGAATATATGCAAAGAAAAATGTTCCAATATATAAAATTAATTCGATAATACTAAAGATATAATTACCAATTTCACCTATTCTAACTGCATTAACAATAGCTCTAATTGGGTGAAGAAAAATCATAAACCAGGCTTCGCCACTAGATAAAATAGATCCTATTTCTGAAAAGCCATAAATTAATACTAATCTAAAGAAATTTAATAGAATCATTCCTATAAAGGTATAAATTAAAGCAATGAAGCTATACTTAATATGATATTTTTTAAATGAATTATTGATAATAACTCCAATAAAAGCACCAACAATTAAAATAGCCACAAAGAATGAAGCATTTATTCTAAATAATAAATAATCAACGAATGAGGCAAGTACTACTGCCGCTATCATTCCTATTAATCCCTTAATTAATACTTTCTTTAAATCATTTTTATCTAATTCACTATTCCATTTATCCTTAAATGATTGTTTATTTTCTTCCATTTTAATTCACCAATAAAATTTTATAGTAAATATAAATTTAATTCAAGAAAAAATACTGCCCTTAGGCAGCATTTTCTAAATCATTCTTATCATCATCAAAATCAATCTTTTTAAATTCACCAGCAAATGTAACTATAAGCATATGTAATCTCTTATATAAAATAATAGTAATACCAAATACTATAACATATCTAAATAAATTAAATGGTACAACTCCAACAAATAAATAATATGCCATAAAATTATTATCAGTAACAACACCATTACCACCACTAATAATAGTATCCATTACACCAGTTAAGGCAGCCTGTGGATAACCTGCAATACCCTTATAGGCAGGAATTAAAATTAACCAGTTTGAAACAGTTGCCATAGCTGTAGCTGATATCATTCCAATACCCATAGCACATAAAGCTCCCTTAAAGCTCTTATGCTTCTTATAAATTAATCCTGCAACTAAAACTAATGTAACACCAATTAATACATCAGCAAATTCTCCAACACCTACAGTTGATGTACCAGGTAGCTTACAAAAGAATCTAACAATAATTACTAATACACCTGAAATAGGTCCATACATAAATGAAACTAATAAAGCAGGAATATCAGAAAATTGAATATCTAGCCAGCTAGGGAAGAATGGTAAATTGAATTTACCAAAATAATATAATAATACTGATAAAGCACTAAATATTGCAATAACAGCCATTTGCTTAACATTCATTCTCTTTAAATTATATTTTTCCTGTAAATAGGTATATAAATTACCAAATGAGGCTAAAAATATAATAGCTCCAAAGATTTCAAGCAAATAAATATAAAATGCAGGTGAATATTTTTTTACCTCTTCAGTCTTAACAAAATTGGCACTACCAATTCTATCTAGGGTAAATCCTAATGCGATAAGACCTATACCCAAGACTGCTAATACAATAAAGATGATTAAGAATTTTGTGATTTTTTTAGTCGAATCAGACTTTAAATTGTTTTCCATTTTCTTTCTCCTTTTAAATGTTAATCTAAAATCTCATTTACTTCAAAAAAAATAGTGCCCTAAAAGGGGCACTTTAATTTCAAAAAAAGTTAAAAATGACTTCTCTCATCCAGACTCTACTGTCGGTACAGGAATTTCACCTGTTCATGCTAATGCTCGCGGACTTTACCGCCGGTATGGAATTCCACCAAACCCCGAAGTATATGAAAATTAAATTACAAAATTATTATATATCTATTTATTCAATACGTCCACATATTTTTAATAAATAATAATTATTTACAGTCTCAGCACCAATCCACTTTAATGATGCAGAATCTGCCTCAGGATATTTATCCCAGCCCCAGCTTCCTTTATAATCCCATAAGCCAAATGATTTAATAGATGAAATTAAATAATCAAGCTCCTCTTCCTTCAATTTATTTAAATCAGGATCATTTAAATATAGTGCTGCCTCTAAAGGATGCAATGTATTAATATCCTCAAAATTTAAAGAAACATTTTCTTTAGCATTTTTAATCAATATTTCTTCTATTTTATTCCATTCCTCATTTTTAACATTAGCCTTCTTTAAAGAATTCAAAAGGCTTCCAAATGATATAGCTTCATATTTATTTAATGAATTTGCATTATATAAATATTTTAAGCAATCATCTAAATATCTTAAAGCCTTCTTATAATAAGCCTTAGCAGGCTTACATAATGTTAAAGTATAGCCAATAATAGCCGCAGTTGGATGATATCCAAATATTTCCTTATTTAAATCAGTATATGAAAATATTTCAGCATGAGCAAAATCATCATTTGATTTAACATTAGGATTCCACTTACCATCCTTAAATTCAGCTCTATTATATAAATAATTGAAGCATCTGTTCACAATATGATCATATAATTCTAAATCACAAGATGAATCAAATCCAACCATATCAAGCATTCTTAATGCCTCATATACCTGATAGCTTGATGAATTAATATTGTAATTATCAATATATAAACCATGACCAAAGCCACCATCTTCTGTTTCATATAATGTAAGACAATCAAGTAAAAAATCCTTAGGCATAGAGCCATCTAAAGCATTAAATATACAAATATCGATATCTCTTGCCTTATTACACATTTGATTAGTCATATCATTTTGCATATTTTTAGTTAACAATTTCATATAAAAACACATCCTTAAACATAAAATATTTTACTATATTAGAGATTAAAATTAAATAAATACTTAAAAAAAATAATTATTAATTATATAATTATTCTAGGTGATTTAAATGAAGGCTCCATATTTACATTATGCATTTTTTAAAAAAGTAACATTAGATTTAAATCCAATGATCAAAAATGAGATTATCTATGATGACAATCTAATTTTTAATCTTTCTAATTTTATTAATATTGGTGATTATTATTCATTAAAATCATTCAAGGATAAATATGATTTTAGTAATAAATTAAATGAAAAATTTAATGAATTTATAGTAGAATGCTTAATTATATTAAATAAGCATAATGAATATGATAAATTATATTTTATATACTCTTTAATATCATCATACACATTAGAAAAATATATAAATGAATATATTGAATCATTAAATAATGAAGTGTTATCTAAGGATGAAATTTATAAAATGATAGATTTTTCTATTGCATCTAAGGATAATATCGATATATCAAAAAATAATTTATATAAAATCTTTAAAAATTCATTTGAATATTATAATTATATGGATGAATTAATCCATAATCCATGTATTAGAACATTAAAATTTATGGCATCTAAAGCCTATTTTATAAGATGCTACAAAAAAAAGAAAAAATATTATAAATCATTTATGAAATATAATATTAAATATCCTATTCATCTTCTTATATCTAAATTAGCTAAATCAAAAATAAAAATGAAGGATTTAATATATAAGGATATAAGGGATATAGATATACCACTTATATCAGATGAATTATTAGAAAAAGCATATATTGATACTAAGATACAAATAAATGCTATAAATGAATATTTATTTGATGATAAGGATTCAAATATTAGAAGATTATATAATATCGATAAGGATAAAAAAATATAGGAGCATTTGCTCCTATTTTTAAATTCCTAAATTAGCTCCACAATTAGGACAAACAAAAACGTCATCCTTAACTATAGAATCACAATATGAACATTTCTTAGTTTTAGGCTTTTTATTTTCTTTTGAATTATTAATTTCATTTACTTCAATATTAAGAGAATTAATTATATCATTAGCATCTATTTTGCCATCACCATTAGTGTCCTTAATATTAGATTTAAATGATTTAACAATTATTAATATAATTGTAATAAAAATTATGGCTGAAGCAATAAGAAACAATGAATTAAAAATTGACATAATTTTCTCCTATTGTATTAGTCTTCAATCTTTTTAGATGGATAATCCATATAGATTTTTTCTAATGCAAAATGAGCTCTTTCCTCTTCAGTAAATACAGATAAAATAATATCATTACAATCTACTAAAACCCAAGATGAATTTCCGCCTTCTACGTTTCTTATTTTATAATTAGTATCCTTAAAGCTATCCTCTATATAAGATACAACAGCATTAGCCTGTCTTAGGGAATCAACAGACGCTAAAATCATCTTATCATAGAAAGGACTTCTTTGCATCATATCATAAACAATGATATCGTGTCCATTAACCTTTTTTACACAATCAATTAAAATCTCTTCTAAATTCATTTTCTACTCCTTATTTTTTCTTCATATTCCTCTAAAACCTTTGCCTGTTCTGGATGGATTTCATTTCCTTCCTCTAAGCAATGTCTTTTAGTAGCAAGTAAAGATTCATAAATAGCTAAATCAATATCATTATCTTCTACTAAAATTTTTCTACATCTAATACAATCTGGATATGTTCTATTTTTTTCAGTAAAATCAGATATCATTATTATAGCCTCAAGCATATTCATATTTACTTTACCAAAAACATGATATCTAATAGCATTATATATCAAATCATTATCAATTACTAATTTTTTAAAAAAAATCGCTGATAAATATGCATGATATAAAAATGGATATTTTTCACATTCTTTATTATCTTTATCTGATAATAAATATTTTAGTTCATCAAAATTATCATATTTTGAATAATCATGCATAAGACCTGCAATATAAGCCATATCAGGGTCGATGCCATATCGATTAGCTAAAAATTCAGCCATTTCTGCTACACCATAAATATGAGCTAATCTCTTCTGATTTTTATCCTTATAATGCTCCTCTAATACATTTTTAGCTTTTATTCTTAATTCTTTAAATGATTGCATCTGTGACATATACTTCTGTACCTTCAATATATTTAACATTTATATCTGATTTACCAATAATTTCAGCAAATCCAAATCCTGAAAACCAAATATTAGTCTTTTTATCTTTAACCTCAACCTTTAAATCTAAATATTTAATATTATTCTTTTCTTCCTCTTGAGGTGGATTTAATAATTTACCTAAATTATTTTTATATAAATCATCTAATTTTTCTGTTTTACATCTATGGATATATAAATTATTAGATGCATAAACAATAACACTAATTTTATCACAATTAGAAAATGATAAAGCACCAAGACCTGCAAATGAAATTGAATTACCAGAAGTTATTTGGTAAGTAATAGGCTTTATTTCATTATTAGGACAAATCTTTTCATAAGATTTAGGTAATAGCTTACCTAATGTATCATATTCATTAATTAAGCCTGGAGTATCATTTAAAGCCTTACCATCTAAAAAGAATGGAATTCTTATTTCATTTAATGTTGTGCCAGGAATATTAGATGTAGATATTAAATCATCATCAATTGATGTATTCTTCTTTAATAAAGCATTGATTAATGATGATTTACCAACATTAGCACATCCTACAAAATATACATCTCTTCCCTTTCTTGCAAGATCAATAGTATTTGTTAATTCCTCAATAAAATAGCCCTTTTTACTAGATACAATATGAATAGCATCTACTCTAAAGAAAATCTTTTCACATTGACGAGATAGCCATTTAACAATATTTTCAATATTAGTACTCTTGGGGAACACATCATATTTATTGGCAACTAAAATAACATTCTTATTTCTTAACTTATCAATCATAGCCTTAGAGAATGTAGATTTGAATTGGAATATATCTACAACAAAGACAATCAATCCATTCTTCTTTATTACATCATCAATTACCTTTTCATAATCTGAATTAGAAGCAACAATCTTAGGTAATTCATTATAATGCATCATTCTAAAGCATCTTTTACAATATCTAGAATCATCATTCAATTTTGGAATAAAACCGGCTTTTTCTGGTTCAATATCCTGTAGTATTGCCCCACAACCCTTACATTTTTTTATTATCAATTTATTCACCACCATATATTGCTAGCTTTTCCTTATAAAGTAAAGGATATTTTTTCTTTATTCTCTTTAAAAAGAATTTTTCTAGCTTTCTATTAAATCTAGTTGGACCAATATCTGTTTTTTTATCAATCGCATCAATTAAAAAAACAGTAAGCTTACATCTTTTACCACCATAGACATCTGTCATTAATTGATCTCCAATTAATATACATTCTTCTTTTTTATATCTTTTAGATGCTACCTTCCTCATAGCTCTTTTAATTCCACGCTTTAAGGGCTTAGTAGAAAATTTTTGATATTTACAGCCAAAAGCATTAGAAAAATTATCTACTCTTTTTTTTCTAGAATTAGAAACAATAATTATTTCAAAGCCAATATCCTCAATTCTCTTTTTTAATTCCTTTAATTTTTCTGAAGGTAATGTTTCTTTATATGAAATTAAGGTGTTATCCATATCAGCCATGATTAGTCTTTTTCCACTTTTATATAATTCCTCATAGGGAATATCATAAACTGATTTATAGAATTCATCTGGAATCAATTTTTTTAACATATTAAAAACCTCGCTAAAATTATACAATAATATACATATTATTGCAAAAAGAAAAGAAACCAAATTAATGGTTTCTTATGAATATATGTCAATAACTACTTCCTCTATATTTTTATATAAATCATTTAAATCAATATATAAATCCTCTTCAAATGGATTAGTTAATCCAGCATTTTCTAATGTTTTTATATAGCCATCATAATTTTCATAATCCTGAATATATAAATATTTATCCTTTGTGTCAGTATATGATTTTAATGATAATGAGAATAAATTTAAGCTAGAACAAATTGATGTTGAATATGAAAAATAATACATAGGGTGATCTATAATAACACTCTTAATATAATTTTTCATAGTATCCTTAACAAATATATCAAATACATTTGGCATATATTTTTCAACAGTCTCATCAATTATATTAGCTATCATATCCTCAGTTACTGTACCTTTATTATAGGCCTCGTATTCAACTAATCCTATTATAGTTGTATTTACAGCCATTTGAATAAAGAATTGTAGCCTTGTTGCAATTTGATCTCTTATCCAAGAGAATGTTAATATTTTATTATTTAATAAATAGCTTAAGAATAATAATTCATTTGCTTGAGAATGAGTTTCACATAAATCTAATGATACATTATTTGCTTTACTCTTAGTAAAATTATAATAATGACCAAATTCATGTAAATATGTATATACATTCTGATATGTAGTATTACCTAAATACATTGCTGGCTTATTTAAATACGATAAATAGGTTGTAAATGCTCCGTCGTAACAATCTTTCTCATTTGATTCAATTAAAATACCATCATTTTTAAAATTCATGTATTCATTATAATAATCACTACCTAATGATTCAGAATATAAATTAATAGCATTAATTTCATTATAGCCTAGCTTTTCCCATTCAGTATATTTATATTTTGAAAGATCATCTATTAATGACATTGAATACTTTTTATAATAGCTTATTGAATCATATACTAAGCCATCATGCATCTTATAATTACCAATGAAATATTTATTTATATAATCAGCATATACTAGCATATCATCCTTAGTATAATCTCTACTAAATTCTCTTTCGTTTGCATAATCATAATAATTTTCATATCCTACAATTTTAGCATATTCATTATTTTTATTAATCAATTCCTTAAAATAATAATTAAATTGATTTTTTTGCTCAGTATCAGATAAATTAGTATATTTATCTTGAATTACACTTATTTCTTCTTCCTTTTTTGTAGCTTCTTCGCTATGAGATTTTATAATATAATTTATATCATTTTCATCAAAACCTTCGTAGAATTGATTCTTATATTTTGAATTATATATTTTAGAATATAAAGAGCCTAACCAATTATATAAATCAGTTTTCTTTTCTGAATAGATATTCATTAATCTTATATTAGCTGCCATATGCTTATTACAATAATTTAAATATTCTATTTTATAATATGTATTTAATTCAGAATAGCAATCCTCTAATTCATTATATTCAGTAATAAATTTATCATAATCATTTTGATCTATTAATAATTTTTCACAGCTATCCTTTAAATCATCTATTTTATCATCTAAGGAATCTGAATATTCATATTTAATAGCTGTTTCATATGGATAAAACCAATGTCTATTCGCCAGTAAAAAGATTGTTAAAAAGAAAAAGAAAACAAATATAAAGCTAAATACTATTACATATATTAATTTCTTGTTTTTCTTCAATTTATCATCTCCCAACTAATAAAATTATACCAAAAATATTATTTTTTTCTAGGAAAAAGAAATGAGCCCTAAGGCTCAAATCATTTATTCTTCAATTTCTTTATTAGTTTTTTCTTCTAAAGCCTCGTTTGGCTTATCATTATCCTTATTTCTTCCAATGTTACAAATTAAATTAGTAATAATACCTAAAATTAAAGCACTAGCTACCTCAGTAATTGTTACCTTGCCAAATGAAACTACCATTCCACCTACACCACAAATTAGTATTACAGATACAACGAATAGGTTTCTATTATCTCCTAAATCAACATCCTTTATCATCTTTAAGCCTGATACAGCAATGAAACCATAAAGTACGATACATACACCACCCATTACGCAAGCTGGAATTGTAGCAAGTAAAGTAACAAATGGAGCTACGAATGCTAAAATGATACATAAAAGAGATGTACATAAAATAGTAATTACAGATGCATTTTTAGAAATAGCAACACATCCTACTGATTCACCATATGTTGTATTAGGGCAACCACCAAAGAATGCACCTGCAATAGAACCAATACCATCACCAAGTAATGTATTTGATAGACCTGGGTCTTCTAATAGGTCATGACCAATTACAGTTGATAAATTCTTATGATCTGCGATATGCTCAGCAAAGCATACGAATGCAACTGGAATATATGCAACTGCTACTGTTCCAAAGAATGAGAAGAATTCACCTGCATTAGCGAAATCCTTAAAGCCTGCAAATGCTTTAATAAATGTGAAATCAGGTAACCAGCTCATATTCTTAAATAATTCAAAATTAATAAGTTTTAATTCTTGATTATCAGCTAGAGCACCAATACCTGTAAAAATACAAGCAACTAAATATCCGGCTACAATACCAATGATAAAAGGTATAGCCTTTAAGAACTTTTTAGCAAAAATTGATACAACAATTGTTATAAACATTGCTACTAAGCCACAAACTAATGAAACATAATTAAATGTAGTAAATGCTTCTGGATGTCCACCCATTAAATCTCCTACTGCATTACCAGCTAATGATAAACCGATAATAGCAACTGTAGGACCAATTACTACTGCTGGCATAATCTTATTAATCCAGTTTGTACCAGCCTTCTTAACAATTAATGCGATAATAACATAGACTAAACCTGCTAAAACCGCACCCATAATTAAACCTAAATAACCAACCTCAACAGTAACAGCACCAGCAAATGCAGCAGCCATACTACCTAAGAAGGCAAATGATGAACCCAAGAATACAGGGCTCTTAAACCTTGTAAATAACAAATACACTAATGTACCAACACCTGCACCGAATAAGGCAGCTGATTGGCTCATACCATGACCAACGATTGCAGGTACAGCAATAGTTGCAGCTAAAATAGCAAGTAATTGCTGGAATGCAAAAATGATGATTCTATGGTATGGTGGTCTGTCTTTTACATCATACAATAGTTTTTCCATATATTATTTTCTCCTCCTGAATAAACCTTTAATATTTTATCACGAGGAAAAAACGCTTGCAATATTACTTTAGTAATATTTATTATGAAAACAACTTACATTTAAAACTCTTTTACAAATAATATATATTCTTTGAATCTTGGCAAAACGAAACTAAGTGAATTATATGCATTCATTGCTATTAATCCTTTTTCAATTAATCTTCTTCTATATTGAGAATATGTTGATTCATTTTTTAAATTTTTTATTATTTCTTCTTTTGTATAATTATTTGACATTGCCATGGCAATAACAAATTCTTTTTCTTTTTTTGTTAAATCAGACCAAAATTTATTATATCCGTTCTTCCATAAATAGGAATCATATTTATTAATAAAGCTTTCATCTAATATTTTAGTATTATCTTCATAGAATAAATAACCTAAAACTTGATATGCAAAAGCATAACCATTAGTTAGTTTAGCCATTTTTATAGATGTTTCATCACTAATACTAAATATATTCTTATATTCTAAAGCAATATTTGGTAAGCTTAATGGCTCAAGTTCAATTTTTGGCGCTCTAGATAAGAAAGTCATTGATTTATCATTAATAATTGAATTAACATTTTCAATTAAACCTGTCATTAATAAATAAAGTTTGATTCCTTTCCCTATCATAGATTGATAAAAATTAACAAATTTTTTGAATTCATCTGTATTATTCACCTCATCTATTGTGATTAATACTTTTTTGTTATTTTTAGATAATTTTTCTAATATTTTTTCTGAATTCAATTCAAAATCCGTAATTTCATTTTTTTCTTTTTCCAAATCAGCATATGGAAGTTTTATTGTTAATTTCCATTTATCTAAGATTTTTTTCATTGATGAGTGATCAGATAATCTATTTGATAATGATTCAATTATTTTCCCTTGTGGATTTATATCAATGCATAACCAATCATCATTCTTAGAAATTATTTCACTTACATTTCTTAACAATACAGTTTTACCAGTTCCTCTTATACCAGTAATCAAATACATATACATATAATCATTATATAAAAATGATTTTAGAATTGTATTCATTTGTTCATCACGAGAAATAACACTTAATGCAGGTATTCCATACATCAATGTAAATGGATTTTTATCATACATATAATCATCTTCTTTCATCTCTATAATTAAATTATATATTTTTTCATTTCTTATGTCAATTTTATATATTTTTTCATTTCTTATTACTTTTTATACATTTTTTCATTTCTTATTATTTTTTTCATTTCTTAAATAAATATAAAAGAGGCTAGCATAAGCTAGCCATCATTCTACTTTGGAATATTGTTAATCCATTCTCTTAATGAACCATCCATAAAATCTTCTTTTTTAGCAAAAAGATATGTAAATTCATTAATCTTAACAGTCTTACCCTCTAAGGCAACTGCCGCACCCTCAAGGAATGCTAAATACTTATTTCCGGCTTCTTCCTCTAAGCCTTCAAAATTGATTACACAAGGAATACCATTTTTAATATCTAAAATGATATCTCTAGCATATTCATCATTATCCTTCATCTTATCTAGACGAATTCTTTCTGCTGATTTAGAAATGACCTCATCAGCATTTTTCTTTTTACCAAACATTAAGCAGCTTCCTCCTCGTCATCAAGTTCTTCCTTCTTTAATGCTGGTAATACTGCTGCCTTAGTTCCCTGTCTTACCATGATTAATGTTGTATCAGAGAATTCTTGTAGGATATCCATTCTTTGTGGAGGGCAGGCAATTAATACCTGAAGTGGCATAGATGTGATAAATCTCATCATGGCACGCATTCTGTTACCATCCATCTTATCGAAAACCTCGTCGAACATAACAATACCAATTGGGTCTCCACCAACAATTGATGTCTTTGTATAAACACGAACGAATGATGCGATAATTGCTACATAGAATGGAACCTGAGTTTCACCACCGGATTTTTCCTTAAATACCTTAGAATATGTCATTGAATCACCATCACCATTAGTAATTCTAATATCATAATCCATATATGTACGGTAATCAGTAAATTTATTAATAGCACCATTAGAATTTAATTCATCCATAGATAATGAATCAAATAATTCTCTAATTTGCTCATCATACTTAGTTTGGAAATCATAAGTGAATAAGCCTTGGTTAATATCAGCTAAATCTGATGTAACCATATCATAGAATTGAGCATATTCAGAAGATCTAGGGAATATAAATTCATAATGATCATTACCGAATGTAATATTCTTTAATGTTTCATTAATCTTTCCAATTTCTTGTTCTGCAGTTAAGATATTATTTCTTAATTTAGCAATGAAGTCTTCCTTAAATACTACCTCTGCAGATTCTCTAGCCTGACGTACCTTTTGCTCATATTTAATTAATTCACTCTTCTCAAGCTTATTTAATTCAGCCTCAAATTTGGCAATTTCAGATAAGCCTACTGATAAAGTTGAATTATATTTATTAACATAAGCATATTGCTTAGCAATGATAGTCTCACCTAAAGTATTATATGTTGATTGCTCAACTCTATATCTTTCCTCATATTGAGCTAAAGCACTCTTAAATGATTGACCTTGAATGATATGCTGATATTCATTCTTAGCACGCTCAATAATTTCTGCATTATCGCCAGCTAATTTCTTTAAATCATTAGATAGGCTATCAAGCTCCTGAGTCTTAAGAAGGATTTCAGCATTATAAGCTTCAATACGGCTCTTGATTCCACCTAAATCCATACCATATTGCATCTTCTTTTCATCATTCTTCTTAATAGTTTCTTGAACCTTATTATAATCATCCTCAATATCAGTTGGAGTTGCATTCTTAGAACGCTTCTCTTCCTTAACTAAATCCTGTAATGTAGCTCTTTCCTTATTTAATTCTAATGCTTTATTTAAGTCATCAATTAAAGGATTAACATTTAATGAATCTAATAAGTCAATTTCTTCATTTAATGAAGTAATTTGCTCATTTAATTCATTATATCTAGATTTAGCACTTACAGCCTTTTGATTCATTTGCTCAGCTAACTTTTGAGCAGCATTCTTACCCATGAATGGACGCTCAATATTTGGATTCATCTGAGTTACAGTATATCCTCTATAAATTAAGAAATCCTTTGTAATAGCTGTGTTATATAATTCAAGCTCTGTAACATCATCAACCATAATTACTGAACCAGCAGAATAATTGATGAAGCATCTAGCATCCTTATTTTCAGTTTCAATAATTGAAGCTACTGAATTCTTCTCAAATGAAGTAAATTTAGAAATTTGCTTAGTATTAACTAAACCTATACCATATAATCTATATTTAGATTTAATTCTATTAAAGATTTGTAAAGCTTGGTCGAAATATCTAGGCTCAACAATCATATTGAATCTTCTATTTCCTAAGAATACTTCAACAGCATCAGCCCATTTAGGATCAGTGATTTCACATAATTCAGCTACGATATGAACTGAAACGTCATAATTATATACTCTCTTTAATCCTTCTTGGATTTCTTGACGCATCATAGTTAACTGAGGATTATAATTTAATTTATTTTGGCTTAAATTTCTAACACTTGCAGAAATTTGAGAAATCTCATTAACTACATCAGCAATTTGAGATTGTAGCTTACCTAAATCCTGGTTCTTTCTATTGATGAAGGCAGATAATCTAGTAGATATATCTCTTAATCTAACCTTAGTATCCTCAACCTGAGCAGTATTAATTAATGATAAATTAATTGCAGCTAATTCACCATATAGCTTTTCATTAGATAATTTCTTTAAAGCATTAACTGTTTCCTTAAATTGAGTACTTCTCTTTAAGAATAATTGCTCATTTTGCTCTAAATTTTCAATGTTTGCCTTTGTTTTAATAATTTGATTAGAAACATATTCAGATGCTTTAAATGTTTCATTATTTGAAAGCATATTATAAAGCTCTCTTGCACGCTCCTGAAGACCAATCTTCTCAGTTTCGATATCTCTAATAGCTTGATTCTTAGCCTCTCTTAAAGATTCCTCCTTTAAAATTGCCTTCTTTCTATCATTAATTTCATTTCTAATCTTTTCTACATCAAATAGATGCATTAAATATTCTAAATAAGTCTTATTCTCTTCGATTTTTAGGATTTCCTGATATACGATATCAATTTCCTTTAAATCAGCAATCTTAGCTTGAATTTGCTTTAATGTGATTTCTAATTCCTTATAGGCACGAATAGAATCCTTAATTGCTGTTACATCGATTTCCTTTTCTTCAAGAATATTTTGATAAATAAATTCCTTAACATCAGCGATAGGCTTGAATGCTAAAGCCTTAGGTATTAATCTATAGAAATCCTCATTGATTGAACCAAATGCATTTCTAAATCCACGCTTTGCTTCCTTCTTAGTTAAATAATATTCAAAATCAGGATTATGCTTTCTAAAATCAACTGTACCAAAAATTGTCTTGTTTTCTGAAATAAACATAGAATCATTGATAGGAGCATTTGATTTATAGAAAAGTGTCTTAACTGGTGTTAAATCACCAAATGCATCAAGTACAGCACCAACTGTAAATGTTAAGCCAGTCTTTTCATCTAAAAATTCTAGTGCGATATGACCAGATACATCACCATTTCTTAAATATTCCTTATCATCCATACCAAGCTTACACTTAATATAACCTCTTAAATCACGCTTACCCTTTTCGTTAGCGGCAAGGTTGAAGTTAGTATCACCAGCTGTAAGAATGTATGTAATAGCATCCATGATAGTTGATTTACCAGAGGCATTAGGACCAGTAAGTAATGTATTACCATTAATTAAAATTGTTTCATTAGCAAGGTAATGCCAATTAATTAATCTTATTTTAACTAACTTTTTCATTATGCTTGTGCCTCCTCAGCATTAATCTTATTAATAGTATTAAATACCTCAGTAATATCCTCAGATTTAATTGCCATTAATATAGTAGGTAAAATTACTAATCTACAAGTAGATGTTGTAACATCACCGATAATCTCAATTAGATTATATCTACGAAGTAATCTTAAAGATGAAATCAAATCAGTCTTATTAAGCTTCTTCTTAATCTCTAAATTATCATATTTAGCATGAATATCACTTACAGCACATACGATATTTTCATTTAATGATGTATCCTTCATCTTTTCATGATATAAAAGTCTAAGGATTAATAATACTAAAGATTCATCTCTTTTTAATTTTAATGTATTAGCTGCAGATGCACCTGAAAGCTTAACAGCACCAAGCTGAATATCAAGCTCTATTTCATATCCTAAAATCTTAAAGAATTCATCAAATACTTCTTTATAACTCATAAGGAAATAATATGCTTCCTTATTATCCTTTTTATCTCTTGATAGGAATGTATTAGCTAAAAGCTTATTAGCAGTATCCTTAAATTGACCCTGCTGTGTTATTGTCATTTTTTCTAAAGAATCAAGCATTTTTTCTCCCCCTACTTTTTCCTTATCTCAAAGTCTTTAATCTTATAGTTCTTTAATTCTACATATTCATCTAATATCTTAACTAAATAATTATGCTCAGCTGCGTAGATGATAGAATAAATAACCATTAAGAAGAAATCTCTATCTGAATCAAATTTAAGAACAAATGATGCCTTAAATAAATCATCCATCATATGATATTCTAAGAATTTCTTAATCTCATCTTCATTATAAGAATTCCTAAATTGCTTCATGAATTCTTCATCCATTTCAAATCCATCGAATCCTAAATCATCTAAGAACTGATTATAGTTTCTAGAATAATTACCACGAGGAGTATATAAAGACTTTTCATTTTCTAAAATCTTTAATTCTGGTAAATCATATAAATTATTAACAAGCTTTAAGCTTCTATCAATCTTATTCTTCTTATTTGAATCATGAACAAATTTAAGAATTTGATTTAATTTACCAATTACATTATCTTCCTCAGATAATAGGAATTTGATCTTACCAATAGTAGAATTGATATAATCTCTATTCTTTCTATCAATTTCAAGTACGAAGTCCTCAATTGCATTAAATGCATCAATGACCTCATCTATTTGCTTAATAGTCTTATCGATTGCCTCTTCAGGTGTTTTAGAGAAATCTAAGTAATTATAGCTAATAGATTTAACTATAACCTCACTAGTTTGCATATCCTCTAATCTTGTAATAATTGATAATCTATATCTATCAATATTATCCTGAATCTTAAGCTTAGCATAGCTCTTATCATAAATTTCATTCTTATATGTAATAAGCTTTTCCATTAAGTCTTTAATTTCAGTATTATCAACAACTGAAGTTATATAATCTTTCATTCTAGCATCTAGCTTTCTTAAAGCTCTAATAAGCTTTCTTGTATCTGAATATACTAAGCTAAATGTAGTTGCATAATCAACATTATCAGTTTGGTTTAATAATGAATAGATGTTATAAATATAACCCTTATATTCGTTAACATTGATAAAGTCAGAAGGCATCTCTGTATCCTCTTGGCTATATTCAAATTCAGGATAAGCATTTAATATTGCCTCACAAATGATAATTGCATCATCAGAGAAGTTTAAAACCTCCATATAATCATTTGTTACATCAACATATATCCAACCTGTTTCTTCCATTCTTCTTAAAATGTAATTTGCAAGCTCTCTTTTGTTAGTTGGGTTAGATTCTTCATCTTCTTCATTTTCGACATCATAGAAATAATTTTTATGAGTATCTAGGAAGTATACTAAATCATCAACTACAATCTTCTTATCAATACCTAAAATTGTACCTGTTTCATATACCTTAAATACTTCAAGAATTGACGCTAAATAAATTCTCTTATTCTTTGATGCTAATAGGGAAAAGAAGTTATCTGGGACCATATCAAAAAAATCCATAATTTTTCTTCCTCCATTTAAATAAATGCATACACTTTAATTATATTAAAAATAGCGACTTTTTTCAATTAAACGGTCAGTTTTTCAATTACAAATCCAATAACAAAAATTTATGAAATAACAGTATTCCATAAATTGCTTTTATTTTTATAGGGTATCTAATTTCAATAATTATTTGGGGTCATTTTTAACTAAAAATATACCAATTTTTATGTTGATTTTTTATAGTTTTGATTAATAATAAATCTTATTCTTCTCTTTAGAAAAATTGAAGCTTTTCGGGAAGAAAAAAACCGGAAATTATCCGGTTTTAAACGTTAAATTTAAAGAATAAAATGTCTCCATCTTGGACCTTGTAATCCTTACCCTCTTGTCTTACAAGACCAGCTTCCTTTGCCTTTAGGGCAGAACCACATTTAATTAAATCATCATATGCTGTAGTTTCAGCTCTAATAAATCCTCTTTCAAAGTCAGTATGAATTATACCTGCACATTGAGGTGCTAGCATTCCCTTTTTAAATGTCCATGCTCTACATTCATCAGGACCAGTTGTAAAGAATGTTGCATAGCCTAATAAATCATATGTTGCTCTAATTAATTTATTTAAGCCTGGCTCTGAAACGCCATAGTCTGCTAGGAACATTTCCTTTTCCTCATCATCTAATTGAGCAAGCTCTGATTCTATTTCAGCTGAAATACCAATTATTTTAGAATTTGTTTTTTCTGCATATTCCTTTAATTTAATATAATTAGGATCAGCCTCAGGATTAGCTATATAATCCTCTTTAACATTAGCTACATACATAAATGGCTTAGCTGTTAATAATTGATAATTAGAAAAATATTTTTGCTCCTTATCAGATAATTCACCAATAGCTCTTGCTGGCTTTTCTTCTTCTAATAGCTTTTTTAATCTTTGAAGAAGAGCATATTCAATTGGAGCGTCATCAATCTTAGATTGAGCCTTCTTTTCAATCTTAGGTATTCTTTGCTCTACCATTGCTAAATCGGCTAAAATAAGTTCTAAATTTATTATTTCAACGTCTCTTACAGGATCTACTCCACCCTCAACGTGAGTTACATTAGAATCCTCAAAGCATCTTACAACCTCTAGGATTGCATCACAGTTTCTAATATTGCCTAAAAATTGATTTCCTAAGCCTTCACCCTTAGAGGCACCCTTAACTAATCCAGCTATATCTGTAAATTCACATACTGCTGGTGTAGATTTTTTAGGATTATACATTTTTGTTAAAACATCTAATCTTTCATCTGGAACATTAACCATACCTACGTTTGGTTCTATTGTCGCAAATGGATAATTTGCAGCTAGTGCTCCAGCCTTTGTAATTGCATTAAATAAAGTTGATTTACCGACATTAGGTAAACCTACTATACCTGCTGTTAAAGCCATTTTAATTCACCTTTATCCTTATTTTATAAATAAATTCTTATATGCTAATAATGAATTCTCAATTACAGTCTTAGCTGATTCTGAGCCTTCAATTTCATATACTACAGTCTTTTTGCCCTCAAGCTCCTTATAAACAGTAAAGAAATGTCTAATTTCTTCTGCTAAATGATCAGGAAGCTCTGAAATATCATTGTACATATTCTTTGCTGGGTCATTGATGCATACAGCGATAATCTTTTCATCCATACCCATTTCATCTCTCATTTTGAAGACTCCAATAGGCTTACATCTTACTAATGTTAATGGATCGAATGCCTCATCACATAAAACTAAAACATCAAGAGGGTCCTTATCCTCTGAATATGTACGTGGAATAAAACCATAATTTGCTGGATAGTGAGTTGATGTATATAAAATACGGTCAAGAATAATTAAGCCTGTTTCCTTATCAAGCTCATATTTCTTCTTACTACCCTTTGCAATTTCAATACAGGCAACAAATTCATCCTTTGTGATTCTATCATCGTCAATATCATGCCAAATATTCATGTTATCACACTCCTTGTGAATAATATCATAATTTAGTCTTAAAATCAATTTAAATACAATTGTATTTAATAAATTAAGGAGAAATGGTTTTACATTTCTCCTTTTAATATTACTTAATTAGATTAACAATTGACATAACCTCATTTGTTAATTCCTCAAGCTTCTTATCAGCTTCAGCCTGAGTCTTGCCCTTAACACCATAGTAAACCTTTAATTTAGGCTCTGTTCCTGATGGTCTTAATACAAACCACATATTATCATTTAAATAATATTTAATAACATTAGATGAAGGTAAATTAATCTTAGTCTTCTTATCTGTTTCTAAATCAGTCTTAATACCAAGCTTAACATCATCCTTAGTTAAAATCTTGAATCCCTTTAAGGCAATATCAGTTGTACGGAAGAATTCCATAATTCTCTTAATCTTAGCAGCACCCTCAAGTCCAGCTAAGCCAATATTAGTAATTCCTTCCTTATAATATCCATATTCTTCATAAATACCATTTAATGCATCAACTAAATCCATTCCCTTTTCACGGTAATAAGCAGCAGTTTCACAAAGCATTAAAATAGCTTGAATTGAATCCTTATCTCTTACGCAATCAGAAACAAGACATCCATATGATTCTTCAAATCCAAATACATATGTTCCTCTACCTGTTTCTTCCATTTCTCTTGCCTTTTCACCAATGAACTTAAATCCTGTTAAAGTAATTTCAGTCTTTAAGCCATACTTTTCAGCGATAGCAATAGGAAGAGTAGATGATACATTTGTTGTAAACATATAGCCATCCTTTGGTAATGTACCAAATTCCTTTCTTGTCTTACAAATATAATCAAATACTAATGAAGCAGTTTGGTTACCTGTAAATAATACATATTCACCATTATGCTCAACTGCGATACCTAATCTATCAGCATCTGGGTCAGTCGCAAGAACAATCTTAGCACCTAAAGCTTTAGCTAAAGCGATAGCCTCATCATATGCTTCCTTATTTTCTGGATTTGAAGTTTTAACACCAGAAAAATCAGGGTCATTAGTCATTTGGCAAGGTAATGGTACTACATCATATCCAACAGATTGTAAAACCTGTGGTGCGAATACCTGACCTGTACCATGAAGTGGTGTATAAACAAGCTTGAAATCCTTCTTTAAATTTGGACGTAAAATAATCTTTTTTACATCAGCAATATACTTTTCATCTACATCCTTACCAATATAATAAATAAGGTTATGGTTCTTTGAATGGTCAATATTGAAATAATCATCAATCTTATTGATTTCTGCAATAACCTGATCAGCATCTCTTGGAACTAGCTGGCAGCCAGTTTCATCATAAATCTTATATCCATTATATTCCTTTGGATTATGAGATGCAGTAATCATAATACCACCAATACACTTGAAGTTTCTTACAGC
>DJXM01000090.1 GCA_002449755.1 Caryophanales bacterium UBA7004 | reverse complement strand
ACATGCCCGACATACAAAGAAAAATCGAGCAAACACTCGATTACTCTTCTAAATCTCCCCATTCATTATCTTTAGGATATGATGAATCATTACCACAAATATCTTCTATCTCGATTTCTTCATCCACAATAATTGGTTTTATATATTCTTTCATCTTACTCAACCTCAATTGTAGATACTGAAGAAGTTAAAACATGTCCATCTTCAAATACAACTTCATATTTCATTGATAAAGTGTGTCCTGCATATTTATTATCTTCATTTGAAATCTTAGTATAAATATATCTTACACCTTCAGCTTTGTCTTTCAAAATTTTTCCAGACATCTTCAATCCTTGATAAAAATTTGAAATAGCCACAGTATTTGTTTCTCCAGTAAAATTATCTATATATGTTATTGATAATCTTTTAATAACAACATTAGATGAATATCCTTTGATTGTGCCTATAAACAACACCTTATCTACAATTCCATCCGCATTATAAGTAAGCATAATTGTATTTTCAGTTACTGCTTCTTCCATTTCTGTATAAGCATTCTTAACCTCATTTAATGTATTTAATGAATTAACTACTGAATCATTATTCTTATCAGATTCAATTAATTCATCATATAAAGCATTAGCTTCATTAATTAAAACATATGAAGAAGTCTCACCCTTAACCTCATTTGCTGCATTAACCTTATTAACAAATGAATTCACCTTTTCATTTGATAATTCATTGAATGCTTCTTGCTTTGATAAGAAATCATTATAATTTGAAACAAATTCTAAGCTTGATAAAGCTTCTAATTCATTTTCAATTACTGCTAATTGATTCTTATATTCTTCAGTATATTCTGCATCATTTAATTCGTTAATAGCATCAACTACTACTAAAGAATCATTATATAAGTCCTCTAAATAATTATATTTATTTAAAGCATCTACATATACACCATAATTAGAAATCATTTCATTAGAAATGCCCTTATCATTAGCATTCTTAATGTCATTTCCAACCTTATTTAATAATGCCTTTGATTCAGCATCATATTTAATTACTGTATTAGTTGTTCTTGCATAAGAATTAGTATCAACTAATGTATTAATTGATGATTCAACATTAACTAATTCATTATATAAATCTAAAACCTCTAAATACTTATCATAATTTGAAACATGATTTGCATTAGAAACTGCTTCATTTGCTGCAGCAATTAATGTGCTAAATTCATCATTAGTTGATACACCATTTTCATCATAATAATTTAATAAATTATCAATTGCAGTATTAGCATCATTTCTATAAGAAACATCTTGATTAGATACAACTACAACATCATATAACCATAAATAATTATTAGATGCTTCAAAATAATATGTATCATTACTTAAGAAAGTGAATTCAGAATAAAATACATCATTAGATTGCTCTATATAATCATAAGGAATAATATCATATGTAGGTACAAACCAAAACCAATTCCAAAAAGAACGTGTTTCATTATATATTTCTAAAGAACTATTATTAGCTACATTACCTTTCTTATCAGCTAAAGTATAATAAATTCCAACTCTAGTCCCTTTCTTAGCTGAAATAGTATAAATAGGATCAGCATAATTATCATTTACTAATGCATTAGAAAATGAATATTCACCCTTATCAAATTTATCGGCATTCTTGATAGTTCCTGCTTTAGAACCCATTGATAATGATACATTATTCTTTGAGGCTACATCATTATAACTTTTATATTTATCATTAACCTTTACATTACTAGCATCAAAAACAACTGAATCACTATTTGTATTATCTGTAGTTTTTGCTTCTACAGTTGTTGAGCAAATTACTGCTGTAAATGCTCCTAAAATTGTAGCACCTAGTGCTATAATTTTCTTCTTCATAAAAAAAAGTCCTCCCATATAAATAGTCAATTACATAAGATGAAAGTCTTTGTGCAACTGGCTATCCCAGGGGGACCCTATAGCTTTGCGTCACAGGATTACTCCTGTTTTGCTATTAATTTGTTTTTCCATCCGGGAATTATTATATAAAAAAAATATTTTTTATGCAATACCCTTTTTTCAAAAAAGATTAAAATTATAGGATGTTTATATTTTGGGTAATATTTTTACAAAACGAGGTAGGTATCAAGTATTATTCCCATATATAGATTTAAGTAAAAATTGTATTAAAGAAATGAATAATCACACTTTTTTCAAAATCCATAGTAAAAGAAAAAGAGATATTAAAATCTCTTAATCATTACTATATTTCTTCTTTAATAAATCAATAATTTTTAAATATAAAAATCCTAATCCAATTAATAATAGCAATAAGAATAATATCCACCACACTACTCCCATATACGGAAGGCTAGATGAAAATCCAAACGCCCCTGCACTACTACCATAATTTAAGAAAAAGTAAGGATAGTTAGCTGTTTTAGTGAATTTCCAATCTGCCGCATATCCAATTCCAGCATAGATAACATACATAAGTGGCGGAATAACAACAAAGAATACATCCTTCTTTTTTAGGCTTAAATGAACTCCTACTATAAAGAAATCTATTACAGCAGCGACAGGCACAACTGCGTGAGTTAATACATTATTTAAACTCCATGCATCATTACCCAATGTAGGAGCTAATACAAATGTAAATACTAAGCCTGTTAATGTAATTGAAATAGTTGATACTAGCTTTATAACAGACCAAATATTATTAGCCTTACTCTTTAATAAAACTAAGCCTAAGCCTATAAAGCATATTACAGCAATCAAAATATTAGATTGAATAGTAAAATACATAAATACAGTACTTCCACCCATAAATGCATCTGATTTAATTGCACTTAATATAATACCTATTATTGCTGATATTATAACAATTAATTTAAAAATAATTGTACTAAGCTTTTGCTTAAATGATAATTCCATAGATTTCATCACCATTAATATTCTATCATATCATTAGATTTCATACAATTTGTTCCTAGAAAAAAATGGGAGTTTCCTCCCATAAATTAATGTTTTATATTTAAAATATTATAGATATCTTCAATAGTTTGTAATTCTTTTCTTACCTTAACTAAATCAACACCATTTTTATTATAAATGATTACATCCTTCTCCTCAGGTAGCATACAGTGATGTACTCCACCCTTACCATTCATAGAATTTTGGTAAGATCCTGTACCAAGTAATGCTATATAATCATCATCCTTATCAGGAATTTCAAAATAGCCCTTAGACTTATCAAAATACACATCATCACAATCACATGTAATACCTGCAAGTCTAGCCTTAACCATCTTCTCATTTAAATTATTAATTGGCTTAATAAGCATAGGCTCACCTAATGCATACATTTCAGGTAAAGCAATTAATAATGATGAATCTACAATGTACCAAGGATATTCACCAGTATTCTTTGTACCTACTACCTTATAAATATTAACTGTAGAATCCTTTTGAGAATATTTGCCATTTTCGCTTATCAGATTAGGGATTTTAACATCATTTTTATTACAAAGATCTTTAATATGATTTAGTATAGCTGTTGCATAATTAACATAATCAAAATTTCCTTCAATCGGAAGAGGAGTACCACCACCAAAATCAAAATAAGTTACTGAATCATACATCTTCTTAGCCTTAATGTAATACTTAAATGTTAAATCAAAATTCTTGAAGAATTTATCCTCCTCAAAATCAAAGCCTCTTTGATGATAATGAATTGTATTTAATACTAATCTAGTATTTTTAACATCCTCTAAAATATAATTGATTTCATCTTCCATTAAACCAAATCGATCATCTGGTACCTCAGGCTCATAAAGGCTTGATAAATGAACTCTTAATCCAATCTTAACCTTTACATCCTTTTTCTTTAAATATTCATATTCATAAATATCATCAATAACAGTGATTATATTATAACCAATATTATGAGCTAATATAATAGCGTCTAAATAATCGTCCTGCTTTAAGCCATTACATACAATTAGCTTATCATGAAATAAAGGATACTTTTCAAACATTTTTAATGATAAAACCAAATCATAAAATGATGAAGTTTCAAGTCCATCAGCAAAAATAAAAGCTGACTCTATTTCATCCTTACCATAATTTGCCTTGTTGGCATTTAAATAAATAAAGTCTCCCTTATAGTTAGTAGCTTCCTTAGCCTTATTAAAAGCATCCTTAAGGGATAAGATACGTTCCTTAATAACATCAAGGAATGTAACAGTAAGTGGTGTGCCAAACTTTTTAGCTAAATCTATAAGACAATAGCCATTATAATAAAGTTTGCCATCTTTTTCTTCCACAAGATTTTTCATAAATCAATAATTCTCCTTCGATTTTTTCCAAATTTCGTGATTATAACGTTGCTTATTACCACCATGTTCATGACAAGCATAAAAGGTTTTCTTCGTCAGACTTCTAATCCTTAGTTTGTTAAGTTTTTATTGTATTTTTATAAAATACAAAATAAAAAATATCATATACTAAATCATATTTCAACTATTTTTTCACAATTTTAAAAATTTGTGGCAATTTTAAGCTAAATCGAGTAGAGTAGGAAAATAA
>DJXM01000060.1 GCA_002449755.1 Caryophanales bacterium UBA7004 | reverse complement strand
AGAAAGCATACAATGCTTTAACAGCAGACCAAAAGGCATTAGTAACTAATAATCAAACATTAACAAAGGCAGAAACTACATATGATGATGTAGAAGCTGTATACACAAAGATAAATGCAATTGGAACTGTTGAATATACAGATTCAAGCAAAGAAGATATTGATAGAGCAAGAGAAGCTTATAATTCATTATCTGATGAAGAAAAAGCATTAGTAACAAATGCTAAGACATTAACTCAGGCAGAAGCTCAATATACAAAGCTTGAAAATGAGAGCAAGACTTCAACAACATGGACAATTGGATTAAGTGTAGTTGGTGGTGTAATATTATTAGGTGCTGTTGTAGTATTAGTAATTTATCGTAAGAAGGAAGGAAAGGCTGAGGCTTAATCCTTTGATACGATAATTAATATATAAGCGTAGAGGCAATCCGTTTTGGATTGCCTCTATCTTTTATTTGTTAAATATCTGTTGCACTTTTGTTGCAGCTCGTTTGATAGAATTATAATATAAACTAGTCCAGTCCCCAATTTAGGAGGAATTTAATATGAAAAAGAATTTAAAGAAAAAAATTGCTTTATCTTTAATTCTTTCATTATTAGCTATAGGTGTTATATTTATTGCTAGTTTTTCCTATGAAAAAGAAAAGTATTATATTAATTCTATAGAGGAAATAGAAAACTATTCTACAATAAAAAATGATAAAAAACCTGTTGAATTAGATCTAACTTATAATGGAAATGAAGATAAAACATTATTAACAAATGAATATTTTGCTTCTAATCAAGTTAACAATTCTAATGATAATCAAAAACTACTTATTGCTTGGATTATCTCTCTTTCTATCATTGTTGGTATTATAATTACTGTTGGTTTATTGTATTGCATTTTGTTCTTTATATTTGGCAAATGGACAATAGCTAATGATAAACCAATTAGAGTTTTTAGAATTGGTAAAATTGGTAATAAGGTTAGATTAATAAAAATGAGCTGTATGGTTATATATAGAAATGAAGAAGAAATATTTAATTCTAAAAATGATATTAAACTATAATAAGAATTTATCTAATAATTGTTGAATTAAAACTATAAAATGAAAAAGACTTTCTATTCAAATGCTTTAGAAAGTCTTTTCCTTTATTATTTAATTTGAGTTTTAATTTAGTTTATGTATAGCTCATGGTCATGAGTGTGTGATAAGAATTTGAATGCTTCAATAAATGTTAATGCATTATCTACATCATTCTTTAATGAATAGCTTGAAATGTTATTTAAATGATTTAAATTATTGTAATTACTGTAGAATAATTATTATATTAACTAAATTAGTTCTAATCAAAAAAAGAATTGTATGATAGAATAAAAAAAATAAACAAATGAAAAAAATGGAAAAGGATTTAGTATTAGAAACAATGAAAAAAGCTGTTTTCTTTAAATGCAGGAAAGATAGCTGAATTATCAGGATTATAGATAAGGCTATGGCCGATTTAAAAAAAGAAGGATTAATTGTTTCTCCTATTCGTTGTAAGTGGGAGCCAGCGAATAAATAATTGGTGGTGTTATAAATGATTTTATATCATGTAGGCTTTGATATAATTAAAGATATAAATTTGAAACATGGAAGAATTAATGCTGATTTTGGTCAAGGCTTTTATTTATCTAATAACATAGATTTTTCAAAAAAGTGGGCTACTATAAAAAATGATAGGGATACTATTTTAAATTATTATGATTTAGATTTAAATTCATTAAATGTATTAGAATTTAAAGAAAGAAATAAGGAATGGTTTGATTATATTTTTAAAAATAGAAATGGTAATTCTGATATTTATAAGAAATATGATGTAATTATAGGACCTATCGCAAATGATACTATATTTGATTTATATGGCATTGTAACTAGTGGATTAATTAATAATGAATTAGCATTAAAAATATTAAATATAGGAGATGCCTATTATCAAATAGTATTAAAATCAGAAAAAGCAAAAGCGAATATTAAATTTTTAAAATATGAAATATTAAATAAGGAAGATATTAAAAACAATTTAAATGAAATAAGAAAAATTGAAGAAGAATATCAGGATAAGGTATTTAATTTATTAGATGATAAGGTAAAGAATATATTAAGCTAGGGGGATAAAATGATTATTAATACAGGACAAAGAACAGATATACCTGCCTTTTATTCTAAATGGCTTATAAATAGAATAAAGGAAGGCTATGTATTAGTTAGAAATCCATATTATCCTAATTTAGTTACTAAATTTAAATTAGATCCTAAGGTGGTTGATGTTATTGGATTTTGTACAAAAAATCCAAGACCAATGTTTAAATATTTAGATTATTTAAAACCCTTTGGTCAGTTTTGGTATATTACTATTACAGGCTTTGGTAGGGATATAGAGCCTAATGTTCCATCTATTGATAGTATAATAGAGGATTTCAAATATTTATCTAATCAAATAGGTAAAAACGCGATTGGATTTAGATATACTCCAATAATAATTAATGAAAAATATACATTAGATTATCATATTAAGACATTTGAAAAAATAGCTTCTAGCTTAGATGGTTATACAAATTTATGTGTATTTGGCTTTTTAGATTTATATGATAAGTTAGCACTTTTTCATAAGGAATTAAATGATTGTAGCGATAATGAAAAAATAATTTTAGCTAAGGAATTTAAAAAAATAGCTGATAAGCATAATATGAAGCTAAGGCTATGCTCTAAGGAAAAATGGCTAGCAGAATATGGTATTGATGTAAATGGCTGTATGAGGCTAGAGGATTATGAAAATGCGATTGGAAAAAGATTAATTTTGAAATCTAATATGCAAGCTAGAAAAAATTATTGCACATGCTTAATAGCTAATGATATAGGATTTTATAATTCATGCATGCATCTATGTAAATATTGCTACGCAAATGGAGATAAGAATAAGGTAGTAAAAAATTATCAAATGCATAATGTTAATTCTCCATTATTAATTGGAGAATTAAATGAAAATGATGAGATTAAAGAGGCTAAGCAGGAGTCATGGATTGATAATAATCCAACATTATTTGATCTATAAGCCAATAAAAATAGGCTAATTATTGTTATAAAAGTAATAATAGCCTATTTTTATTTTGTTATAGAGTTAAAAATATGTTATAATATTTCAAATAAGAGTATTTCAATAACCTAATACTTTTAATTTAATATCCAATTAAAGGATGTGATTTTCATGAAGAAAAAGATATTTTTTATCTTTACACTATTATTAATATGCTTCTATACCATATCTAATAATATATTTGCTGCCCCATATTTAAGTGATAAAAATGAGGAAGAGGTATATATGGAGGTCCCTGGAGCTAGAGCTTTATGTCAAACTGACGATGGCTTTGTTTGGATTGCTCAATATTCTGGACTTACAAGATATGATTCTAAGGTATTTGAAACATATAAGGAATTTGAAGAAAACGGAAAAAAATATGATATTATCAATGTTATGCATTTGACTCAAAAGGATAATGACTTATACATTTTGACATATAAGAATTTATTTAGGTATTCTAATAGTAAATTTCAATTCTTATTAAATATTGATGATTTAGCTGATTTAGTAAATAATCAAGGTATTACACCACAATTTTTAGATTTTAGCTTTGATAAATATGATAATTTATTGTACATAGCTTCTAATGATGGCGTGTTTAAATATGACACATTAGAAAATAAGGTTTATAGAGAGGAAGGAACTAAAAGCCTATCTATAAGTGAGGTTGTATACGATGCTAGAAGAGATAGATTACTATATTTAGTCCAAGGTGATGGTGTATATGATCAAAATAATAAATTAATTTACCAAAATAAATATATTACTGAATTATATATTTATAATGACACCCTATTAATTGGAACAACTACTGGATTAATTAATTTTGATCTAGAGGCTAATAAAGTAGCAGAAAAGCAATTTGATATGATTAATGACCAGGTAAATACAATCTATTATAACTCAAGTGAGGATATGGTATTTGTTGGCTGTGAGAAAAAGGGTATATATTGCTTCGATGCTAAAACATTTGATTATTCACAAACTAGTGATTTAGCTAATGCTACTCAATTAGTTGATATAATGGTAGATTATGAGGGTAATCTATGGCTTGCATCAAATAATAATTCATCTAGTGGTGTATCTATTATTACTAAGAATTCATTCGTAAAATTATTATATGGTGATAAGGTTTGGCAGGATGAATATATTAAGAAGGATAAGCTAAGAACTGTTTATTCAGTTGAGAAATATAATGATTATTTATATTTATGCTTAGGTAAGAGTGGTTTAGTAATATATGATTTAAAGCAAAATAAAATAATTTCAAGTGGTGAATATTATAATCCAATAATGGAAGCTATAGCTCAATATCAAATGGATAATGGTATTTTAAAGGAAAATGTTACATTTGATTGTAGAGATATTGAAGTATTTAATGGCAAATTATATTTTGCAGAATATGGCTTAGGTTTAATTGAATATGATCCTAATACAAATAATGTTAATATTATTGATAAAGCATTTTTAACTGATGAAGCTAATATAGAAAGCTTAGTTGAGGAAAAGCCTAATACTTTTATTCCTGCAGGCTTAGTAAATATTAGATGCTTAAGAGCATTTGATGATTTTTTGGCAGTTGGATATCAATCTGGTGGTATTTTTAGATATGATGGAAATAAGATTTCTGTTTATTGCACATCAAAAAGTACAATTTATATTAACAAGGATTCAAATGGGAATGTAGTATTTAATTATACTGGAAATGTTATTAAGCTTTCTAATGATTTTAAAACTGGAACTGAAATTAAAACAGAGAAGAATGTTGAAGGAAATAGATTAAAATTCTTATATGATGGAGATAGACTTTATTACAATTTAAATAGTAGATTATTCTATAGTGATAATAATGGAGAATCTAAAGAAATTGTATTACCATTCGTTAAGGGTTCAATTGTTGAAATTGCAAAGGTTAAGTCTAAGAATTTAGGTGGAGAAATTACTGATAAGTTCCTAATAGCCACAACTAATCAGGTATTCATAACTGATTCATTAGGCAGTGATAATTTAGATAGTGATAATAAATTAATTGACTATGAGGTATATGATTCAACTAATGGCTTAAAGGCTATTCAATCTAATACATCAGGATATTATGATGAGGAAACATTTAAATATTATTTCCAAACAACAGATGGAATTTTAGTTTATGATTTTAGCGAGATTAGAGCTCAGGATGAGCCAACTAGAATTGCTATTAATTCTATTTTATTAGATGGTGTTTCATATTATGGAAATGAGCTTGAGCTTGATAAGAATACATACCGTGTAGAATTTAATTTATCTGTTTTAGGATTTAAGCCAAACAAAGGACATACTATTTATTATAAGCTAGATGGTGTAGATAATGATTATGTTGTAGTTAATGATGATGTAACTACAATATCATATACTAATTTAAGTGGTGGAGAATATAAATTCCATATTTACGCAATAGATTCAATTGGTCAAAAGAGTAACCAGGTTAATATTACATTGACTAAGGCTAAGCATTTCTATGAAACTGTTTGGTTCTGGATTTTAGTTGGTTTACTTGTTTTAATATTAATTGGTGCCTTAAACTTCTATATTATTCATAGAAAAAATATTATCGCAAAGAAAAAGGAAAATGAATTAAAGGGAATTACTATTGAGTCAATAGAGGCAATTGCTCGTACAATCGACGCGAAGGATTCATATACTAATGGTCACTCTATAAGAGTAGGACATTTCTCTAGAATTATTGCAGAGGAATTAGGTATGAAGGACGAGGAATTAGAGAATTTATATTATATTGCCTTATTACATGATATTGGTAAAATAGGTATTCCTGATGCTATATTAAATAAGCCAGGTAGGCTTACTGATGAAGAATTTGAAATAATGAAATCACATACTACTAAGGGTGCGAAGATTCTAAAGGATATTTCAACAATTCCAAACATTGTTGAGGGTGCTAAATATCACCATGAAAAATATGGTGGTGGAGGATATCCTGAAGGCTTAAAGGGCGAAGAAATACCTTATATTGCAAGAATTATTTGTTGCGCCGACTGCTTTGATGCCATGGCAACAAGAAGAGTATATAAGGATCCTTATCCAAAGGAAAAGATTATTTCTGAATTTGAAAGATGTAAGAATACTCAATTTGATCCAAAGATGGCAGATGTAGTAATTAAATTAATTGAAGAAGGAAAGCTTAAGGCTGAATAAAAAGGGCACCAACTTGGTGCCTTTTTGGAAGGTGAATTATATGGAAAAAAGAGATCAGGTTATAATAAAAACCTCAATAATAGGAATTATTGGTAATATTATATTAGTATCCTTTAAAGCAATTATAGGCTTTATAGCAGGTTCTATCTCTGTTATTATGGATGCTTTAAATAATTTAACAGATGCCTTATCAAGTGTAATTACTATTGTTGGTACAAAATTATCAAATAAAAAACCAAATAAGAAGCATCCATATGGCTATGGAAGAATAGAATATATTACATCATCATTAATTGCGGCATTAATTTTATTTGCTGGTGGGACTGCTATATATGAATCAATTAATTCAATAATTGATCATTTTAAAAATGATACATTACCTGATTTTCAAATCTATTCCTTAATAATTATATCTGCTGCTATAATAGTTAAAATTGCTTTAGGAATATTCTTTAGGATTCAAGGTAAAAAGGCTGATAGTGAAAATCTAATAGCTTCAGGAATGGATGCTTTATATGATGCTATATTATCTCTTTCTACTTTAGTAGGTGCTATATTAGCATATTTTGCTAAAATCTATGTTGAAGGATACTTAGGTATAATAATAGGCTTATTTATCATAAAAAGCGGTATTGAGGTATTTAAGGAATCGCTATCAAGCATGATAGGTAATAGATTTGATAAGGAAATAGTTTCTAATATTAAATCTGATGTCAATAAAATTGATGGAGTATTAGGTGCTTATGATTTAATATTAAATAGCTATGGTCATAATAAAAATATTGGTTCAATTCATATTTCTGTAGATGCGTCCTTAACAGCAAATGAAATTCAAAAAATAGAAAGAAAAATATCAGAATTATTATATACAAAATATAATACAATTATGACTGTTGGTGTTTATGCAGAAAATAATGATTTAGAATCAAAGGAAATTAAAAAGGAATTAAATTCAATTTTAGCTAAATATAAAAATGTTTTACAGCTTCATGGCTTTTATTTAGATAAAAAGGAAATGGTATGTAATTTTGATTTGGTTATTTCATTCGATGAGGAAAACCCCGATGATGTAATATCTGAAATAAAAGCCAAAATTAGTGAAAAATATAAGGAATATAAATTTGTTATTGTATTTGATCAGGATTTTTCATTATCATAAGAATGGATTTTTCCATTCTTTTTTAATATAATTATTGTTATAGGTGATTATATGCTTAGGTTAGAACTAATTACAAATGATAATTTTGAATTTGCAGTAAAAATACAAAACATAATATTTCCTCATTATAATGGAAGAAATAATTATTTAAGCTCATTAGATATTAATTCTAAAAATAAATTCTTTTTAGCTTATAACGATGATATATGTATAGGTACAACCGGAATTTATTATTATAAAAATGATACTGATAATGCTTGGCTTGGCTTCTTTGGTCTTTTAGAGGAATATAGATATAAAAATTATGGTAAATTATTATTAAAGCTAACTGAGGATTATGCTTATAGATTAGGATTTAAATATATGAGATTATTTACAGATAGATTAAATAATGATATAGCGATTAATTTTTATAAAAGAGAAGGATATACCTTTGAAAAATATGAATCAAATGAAGAGGAATTAAAGGATTTATTTGATGTGGTTATAGGCTCTAAATCATTAATAGGAAATGATGTACCAAAGTGGAATAATAAATTTATTAATCTGACAAAGCAAACTAAAAAACAGGAATATTAGGTGAAAATATGATATTAGATATTATTATTCCTCAATATAAAGAGGATGAAAAAATAATTAATAAATTATTAAATTCAATAAATAATCAGCAAAATATTGATTTTAGTCAAATTAAAATAACTATAGTTAATGATTTTTCTGATTGTATTTTAAGTAAAGAATTCTTAAATAAATTTAAAAATTTAAATATATCCTATATTAGAAATGACAAAAATACAGGACCTGGTCCTGCAAGACAAAAGGGATTTGATAATACTGATGGCTTATATGTTATGTATTGTGATAGTGATGATGAATTATTTGATTCAAATTCATTATGGACATTAGTTGATTGTATAACAAAATATGAGCCAGATTATTTAGTATCTAATATTGCAGTTGAAATGGCTGATGGCTCATTTTTAATAAAGAAAGGAAAGGATACCTTCCCATGGATGCATGGAAAGGTATATAAAAGAGAATTTTTATTAAATAATGACATTAGATTCCATGATACTATTAGAAATGTTGAGGATGCTTATTATACAACATGTGTATTAGGTTTAATTGATAAAAATAATATTAAATATTTAGATTATACAACATATAAATGGTTAGATAATAAATCAAGCTTAACTAGATTAAAGAAGAAGCATCATTATTTAGTAGAAACGTTTGATGATTTTATTAATTCACCACTTTATACATATGATTTTTTAGTTAAGAAAAACTCTAAGATTAAACATAATTATATTGTAAGTGCTCTATTTGGTATTTATATAGCTTTAAATTCTAATATATTTTCAGATAGTGATTTAGAAGAAAGACGAAATAAATATTTAAATCAATTAAATGAAATGATAAAGAAGAAAAGAAATTTATTTATTATTTATGGCAAAGAAAAGCTAGATGCTATATTTAATTATGAATTATATGAAATATGTAAAAGAAATAACATAAAAAAGGTTTATAAGAATCTAGATGATTTCTATAATGAATATTTAAAATGATGAATAATCACCATTAATGGTAAAATAGTTGGTATATTTATCGACTATTTTTTTATTTTTTAGGTATTATCTAATAAATTTACGTTTATTGCTTTTTTATATTTTTATATCTATGGTATAATTAATTAAATAAAAAAAAACGATTGTTAAGTTAATATGGAAGGAAGTGGGATAATATGGGTGGCATAATATCTTTACTTATTATATTGGTTCCTACAATATTATTCTTTTTAATTATTATATGGGCCATTATAAAGGGTATAATAAGAGGATATAGAAAATCAGTAATTTTAGCTATACAGGCTATTATTGCGTTTTTAGTATGTATGATTCTATTTATTATATTCTCTAATAGTGAAAGAGTAGATAGTGGATTAGTTAGTTTTGTTAATAATTTTTTAGGAGATGGCTTTATCCAAAATAAAATGGGTGTATCTCCTAATTCAACTAAGCTTACTGAAATATTATATGAATTCATTCCTAAACAATTAAATTATGGCGACGGCATCTCACTTATAGTAAAGGATAATGGTCAATATTTATTACAATTAGCATTATTTATTTATAAATTAATTTTAGCCTTTATTATGGTAATATTCTATTTTGTTTTAGTATTTATTTTCTATTTGATTTATCTTATTTTCTATCCTGAAAGAAGATATAAGAAAAAGGTAAATAATAGATATGAAAAAGCTAAGGAAGAGGAAAGATTAGAAATAGAAAGAATAAAGGAAGAAGAGGAAAAGAAAAAGGAAGCATTAGCTTTAATAGAGGAAGATAATCTAGATAGTGAATCATTAGAAATTGATGAGGAATCAAGTATAGAAAATGATGAGGAATCAAGTATAGAAAATGATTCAATTATTAATATCGAGGATGATGAGGCAAAGCCTTTAAATGATGATACTGAAATAATAGTAGATAAAAATGATATTACTAATGTCTTAATTGAACAAAAGAAGGTTAAGGATATTAAGCCTTACAGAAAAAGAAAGCTTTTAGGCTCTTTAATTGGTGGTATAAGAGGCTTTATTAGTGCGATATTTTTTATATCATTTGTTGGTTCAATATTATATATAGTTGCAGGCTTAGGTGATTATGATTATACTAATGAGCTTGAAATTACTGATTCATCATTAAATGCTCCATATGAAATATATCAAGCAATAGGTACATATGGTGAGCATGGTATTTTTAAGGTATTAAATTCTATTAAGAGTAAGGATAATATGCCATTTTATTTATACGCCGCTGATTTAGTATTTTCAGGTAGAATTGAAGATCCAAAAAGAGGCTTGGATGAAAGATTTAATTTCGCTAATGAAATTGGTGCCTATATGCACTTTGGAAGGCTTACAGTTGATTTATTAATGAAATATGGTAAGGATGATTTGATTTTAGCCGCAAATGGAAAAAAGGATATGCTTGATACTATTATTGATATTATGTCAATTGAGGAATTCCAAAATGAGTATGATGCTATAATTAATGAATTTAATGGAAAAACATATTTTGTTAATTTTGCTCTATCATTATTAGATTCAATTATTGAGCATCTTGAACAGCTTGAATTTGCTAAAGATAATCCTGATATGGTAGATATGATTTTGGTTTTATTTAAAAAGAATTATTTAACTGATTATATTCCAGAAGAAAGAGCTATAAAGGAAAAATTAATTTATAATCCTGATTTTGAATATGAAACAAGACCATTTATTACAGCTTCTAATTTACTTACTAGAGATGATACTAAAGCATTATTATCATTAGTTTTAAACTCAATTGAGGCAGCTAAAATAGAGGATAATACAGAAAGAATATTAGCATTCTCTGAAAATATTCTACCTGAGCTTAGAAGATTATCTATTTTAAATGGAGATAGAAAAAATGAGCTTAATGGCTTATATGAGAGATTATATGTTTATATTGATAATAAATATATTCAAAGTACTTTAGCTAATGAAACTAATGATTTAGCTAAAGAGGATAGTCAAATAAAGCTTATGAGTGGAATCAATACTAATACATTAGATTGGACACATGAATTAAATGAATTATTAAAGACATCATCTAATATGATAAAAATTGTAAGAAATGTATATGATAAGGATAATGAAATATTAGATAACGTATTTGAAATGTTTTCTGATTCTAATATTAATAAATTAGAAAACATAAAAAATTATGATATAGTTTTAGACTCATTAAGTAAAAGCCAAATTCTAGATAGAGTAATGTCATCTAGTGGAATGGTTAAGCTAATAAAGGATTCCTTAGCTATTTATATTCCTGATATGTATGTACCTAAGGTTAGATATTATGATATAGAGGATGGAAATAATATATTAAGAGGAGAAACCTATAATGTATTAACTGGCTTTAAGGCCTTATTAATGGATAATGATGCTAAGGAAGGACTAAAGGCATTAAAGAATGATGAAAATAGATCAAAGGCTATTAAGAGCTTATTAGTATCATTAGATAATGAAACTAATGAAGGAAAGCCTATTTATGATTTGTTCTTAGATTCTAGAATGCTTAGAGCCGCAGTAAGTGGTATTTTGTCCTCATATGAGGTTTCATCATTAGAAATAGTAGTTCCTAATAAGGTAAAGGAATTAGAAAATGAAGAAATAGTAAATATCATTAATAAGGATGAATTAAAGGAAATAATTGATTCTCTTATTAAAATAATGCCTGATGATGGCAAATTAGAAGTTAAAAAATTATTAATTACATTATTTGATAATAAGGAAGAATTTTTAGATAGTGATATTATTTGTGCTACATTAATTAATATGCTAGTTAATAGTAATGTAGGAATTAATAATGTAATTATAGTTCCTGATGATTATAAGGATGATGCTAAAAAGGAAAAGCTAATAGAATATAATGATTCTAATATTTGGATAGCAAATAATGAATTAGGAAATTTATTTGATGCCTTAGATTATGGATTAAATTTAGGCAAATTAGAAATAGATTTTAATAATTCAGAAGAGGTTAAAAGCGTCATTATGGATAATATCAAGGATTTAAATGATGAAGCTATAGAATATAATGGCACAAGATTAGATGCTATATATAGCTCATTAATTATGAAATCAACACTTGCGACTAAACTAATTAATGCAAGTAAGGATTTAATAATCCCATCTGATGCATACGATTTTAATGATACATATATAGAGGATAGCATTAATAAGCCTATTATTGAACAAGTAGAGGTTAGTAAAATAATTGATGCTACTAATTTATTAGAATTAGATTTAAAGGAATTAAATATAAATCAAATAACATTAAGAAAAAATGATATTGAAGCTTTATCTCTATCTAAAATTTTAAGAGCGTCTATTAGTAATAAATTAAATAATCAAGGTTTAATAGTGCCAACTGATGAATCTACATTTGAAAATGGCTATATTAATAAGAGTGAATTTGTTAATCTTTTAAATGTTTTTGATGAAAATAGAAATGTAATTTTTGATACAGATGAGGATAAAATTAATATAGCAAATATTAAATTAGATGAAGAAAAAATTAAATCATTTTTAATAGAGGATTTAAAGGATTTTACAAATTCAACAATTTTAAGTGCGACTATTATAAATAGAATCTCTAAGGAAAGAGAAAACTATGGTATTATTTTACCTAATGTATTATTAAATGAATCAAGTGATACTTATTTAAAGGAAAATTATTTAAATACAGCATGGTATCAAATAGGTGAATTAGATAATATGCTTAATGCTTTAAATAATATATTCCCAAATACTGCATTAAAGGATGTTACTTCTGATGCAATAAAGGGAAAAATATTTGATGATAATTTTATTGATAATTGTTATATATCTGTTATTTTAAATACAACTATTTCTGATAAATTAGCTAATCAATTAGAAACAGAAAATAGAGAAGAAATAACTGTATCTGAAAAGGAATTATTATCAGATAAATATAATTTAAATATTGAATTTAATGAAATAGTTTATAAAGAGGATAGCGTTAAAAATTTAATAAATGCTTTAGATAATTTAGCTATCAATAATATTGATGATATTTCAAATGCTGATTATAAAAAATTAGCATTAGATGAAAAAACTAATTATGATATATTATATGAATCAAAGCTAGTTTGGGATATTGTTTCAGTTAAAATTAAGGATACTATTTTAAATAATGAGGATATCATAAATAGAGATGAAGCATATCATGATTATTTAGGATTAGATTTTATTAATAAGGAAGAGCTAGAAGATATTAAGATTGTTTATAATTCATCTGAAACTGAAAAGAATTTAGATCAATTTGGAGCATCTGATATTAAATTAAATGTTAATTCTAAGGATGCGATTTGTAATTCTTATATTTTAAGAGCATCTATTACTAATAAAATTAATGCTAATAATGATATTGTTGTAGCACTAGATTCATATGAGGATGAATTATTAATAAAGAATGATGATTTATATGACTTTTTAGATATCGCAGATTTATTAAATATTGATTTAGGTAATCCTCAAATTAATTTAATTGAATTATCAAATGAGAATAATTTAGTATTTGCTAAATCTAGAATATTTAGATCAACTCTATATGATAATATAAATACTGCTCCTGATTCAGTTGTTTCAAATATTGGGCTTGAAAAGATTGAATCAAATAATATTTATTTTAATTATGATGAAGCATTATTAGTATTAAATAAGCTAAATAAATATAAGAATGATTTCTTTGTTGTTGAGGATAATAAGATTAATATTGATAAATTTAGCTTTAATGCTAAAAAATTATCTGTAGAAAAAGCCTTAGATTTAATTAAATCAGATACATTCTATGGAATATTAGTATTTAATATAAATAGTATAGATTCATTAGTTATCCCATCATTCCATAGTGAATATATATTAAGAGAAAATATTATAAATAACTTTGAATTAAATCCTTGGTATTTAGATAATGAATTAGAAGGAATCTTAAATGGAGCTAAAATATTTATAGGTAGCAATGAGCCACTTGATAATTTTAAGGATACAAAGATTAAAGATGAAGCATTAAATTTAACAGATGATAATTTGACATCTATTTATGAATCAGTAATTTTAAGGCTTACATTAACATCTAATGTTGATGATGCTATATTATCTCAAGGAGATAAATCAAGAGAGGAATTAAGAAGTAAAATTAAGATAGAGGATACAAATTATTATGATGAATCTAGTGAATATGTATACTATCAAAAGAAAGAAATAAGAACAACTATTGATGCGATTAAGCAATTTGGATTTGAAACATTAAATGAATTCGAAAATAATCCAGTTGATTATAAGACAAAAATCACTGATAGTAGTATTAATTTTAGTGTTGTTAGCCTATCATATTTAGTATGGGACATTATCTATTGTAATTTAAATGATACAATCAATACTAATACTGATATTATTGATCATAATGATTCTTCATATTTAGCTTATGGATTTGAATTTTATCATGTAGATGAATTAAATGGTATTAGATATTTCTTAAATGGCTGTGCTATATCTAATATTGATGAATTCAAAATGGAAATGGTTAAATATAATAATGATGTAAAATTAGGTGTAGAAGAATCATTAATTATTAGAGCTACTATAACTAATGAAATATTAAATAATGATACATTAATTATCACTGAAAATATATTTGATTTAATTTATATTGATTTAATTAGTGATGATGAAATCAATAAATTCTTAAATGGTGTTATAGTAGGAGCTAAAATGAATTTAGATGGCTTTAATATCGATAATTTAAATGTTTTAAACATCGATTCTGAATTAGTATCAAATAGTATTATATTAAGAGCTTCAATTTATGATGTCATTTTAGATAACGGTGATATTAGAGTTGTCGAAAATAATTATGAAATTATGAATGAATATAATAGCTCAAATTCTATAATTGTATTAAATAAGGCTGAGGTTAATAATTTAATATTAGGTCTTAAGGCTATTGGAATGAGTACATTTAATACAGTAATTACATTTGATGATTTAGTTAAATTAAATGAAGAAAAATTATATTTGGTTACATCATCAAACATTTTATTAAATGCATCTAGTAAGGTATTAACTAATGGATTTACATATTTAGGACATTCCTTAAATTATGATTCATATAGAACAGTTAATAGTAATTGTATATTAGAAAAATTAGAAAAAACTATAGAATTTATTGAAGATGGTATTAATTATAGAATGCAGGATAAGGAAGCTACATGTGTATTTGATTCTAGCTTAAATGAATTAATTAATATTGATATAGTAACTAATTATAATGTAATAGCATTTACATTAGATGTAAGAAGCATTTATAATTCATAAAGTTAAAAGAGCCTGGTAAAAATGCCCGGCTCTTTTAATTTGGTTTAAAAGTATTAAGAAAACGATTTTTATTGTTTACTTTTGGAGATTTTATTTATAATGGTTTGATAAATAATAAAAAATATGCTATAATAAAATGGTTTTTTGGGGAAAAGGAGGTAATATTTTATGAAATTTATTAATAAGGATGAATTTAATCCTACTGGGAATGAATTTAATAAGGCTATATCAGAGAAAAATCCTGGATTAGATGCAGTAGAATATTATACTCCTAAGGAGTATCAATCTGGAATCGCTGAGTCTTTACTTTATAAAGAAGTTTCAAGCGATGAAAATAGTACAACAAATAATTCTGATACAACCTCTGATTTAGAGGAATACCAGGAAAATATGGAAAATTTTAATAGATTAACTAATACTGCTGATGGTAGTCAAACCGCTGATGCATCAAGCTCTTTGGGTAATGAGGCAGAGGCTGTAGCAGAGGTAGAAGCAGGTGCCGCAGCTACTGGTGCTTCAGCATCAGCATCTGTAACATCTACAGTTGCATCTCTTGCTGGTCCGATATCTGTTGTTGCCTTTGCGGCTGCCGCTGTTGCGACTGTTGCTTCAGGTATTATGGAAAAGAAGCCAAATCTTATTTCTTTAAATTATGAATCTGGTACTAACTATATTAAATATGAAATTGAAATAGATGAATTAAGCGAAAATATGGATTATTTTATTAGGGTTTCTAATCCTACATTTTCTGTTGAATATCCAATAGAAGAAAGCGGAATTCAGCGTCAAATTGTTCCTGATTTAAAGCCATATAGAACATATGATATTGAAATTGTTGGTAAGGATACAAAGGAATCACAGCTTGAATATGTATATTATTCAACTACTGTTTCAACTGATACATTACCTAAGCCAGTGGCTGTATTTAGCTTTATTCCTAACTTTAATCACATACTAGGTAATTATGACCTAGATTATGAAACATATATTTCAGATTATTATAAAAATTCAGATAATGTTTATTTACAGATTTATTCAGGTAGTAAGCTACTTTTAGAGGATCATGAATTACCTCTGGATAAATTCTTTAGAGGTACTATTAAGAATATAACTAATAGTAGTGCTATTAGTGCTATTGTTTATGGTGATTATACTGATGGTAGGGATTGGTACTATAATACTGAAATTTCTACATTTGGTTATAGTGTTGAAGTACCTGAGGGATTTGAATTTAAGAATAATTTCTCTTCGCTATATACATTTGATAATAGCTGCTTCTATAATTCATTTGATTATATTAATGGTAATACATTAAATATTAATACAGGCTTTGAGATGGCAGATGAAAATGAATTTTATAGAATTGATTTATTAAATAATGGTGAAATCATTGATTCAAAGGAATCTACTGAAAAAGAAATAAGCTTTACTGTTGAGCCTTATATTAAGAAATTAGATATTCAATTTACTCCTTTAAAGAATGTAGATGATGAAATAATTGAATTTGAGGCTTCATTAATTAAAGCAGTAGATATCGACCCTAAAATCTTTAGCATCAAGGATTTTAGAATGTATGAGGGTGGATATTATATAGAGCTTAAATGTGATAAGCTTTCTGGCTTAGAGCATGAATTTGATATTACAATAACTGAAAATTATCCTGATGGCACATCAAAAAATGAGGAAGGACAATTTACTGATTCATTTGAGCTTGAGGGTGGATCAGATAGTATAGTTTCATCATATGATATTTTAGTAAAATATGGTGATTTAACAATTGAAAAGCTTCATATTTCAAATGAGGATGCTTTAAAGATTGCCAGTGATATATCAGTTGATGAGGATGGTAAGGTTCATATTCCATTTAATATTAATTTACCAATCGATTCTAAATTTGAATCATTTACTTA
>DJXM01000062.1 GCA_002449755.1 Caryophanales bacterium UBA7004 | reverse complement strand
GTCTACTTTTTTAGAGCCAGTTCACTTAGGACTATTATAAGAAAGGAGTTTTTTTAATGGACTATGAAGCCCAAAAAAGATTACACCTGGATAATATAAAGATTGATGCTGAGAAATCATATGAATCATATAATCCAGGCAATAATCATCATATCATAACTATCCATCTTTTAAAACAAGATGAAATAATTTGCCCTCATTGTGCTAGTAATAACAATATAGTAAGAGGTTCAAAACTACATATAATAAATTATTCTTCTATCCTTGAAGATAATTTATTTATACATTTTCATAGAAGAATCTATAAATGTAAACAATGTAATAAATACTTTTTAGAACACAATCCATTTTGTGATAATGGAAGACGTAATAGTGTTTATAAAGATTACAAAATCATTCAGGCATTAAAGGAATTAACTGCTACTTATACTAGTGTAGCTAATAGGTTTAATGTTTCACCTATTTAAAGAAAGAAAATAATAACTATTATTGATTGTTCAAATCATTTTGGAAATTGATTACACGTGATCCAAGTAAGCTATCTCATAAGAAATTTAAGATAGGAAGATCTGGTCAATACTTATCTCAAGTAGAAATCGTAGAGCGAATGTTAAAAATAAGTCCAAGACTTGAAAAAACATATGAACTTTATCATGAGTATAGGAACTTCAATGATACTGCTACTTTGGATAATGCTAAAGAATGGTTAGAAACTATCATAGAACATTTCCAATCTTCTGAAATTGAAGAATTAGCACCAGCTTGGAAGTTAATGATGAGCTGGCATGATGAAATCATTAATTCTTTTAATAAAGTAGATAACATTAGAATATCTAATGGCCCAATGGAGAGGGCTAACAGAGATATAAAAACTATTTTTAGGCCTTCTTTTGGTTCTAGAAATTTTAAACGAATGAGAAACAGAATTATGTTTGCCATGAACTCAGATTCGCCAATGTTATATAGTCCCCGAAAGAAAACTAATAAGGATGTTGGAAAGAAACGTGGCAAATATAACAAACACAAAAAATAATTATTAATTTATAGTCCTAAGCATAATAAAAAGGAGTGACTTTCTGCCATATGACAGAACCATCACTCCTTATATTTTGTAGTTGTAGTTGCACCATCGATATTTTAAAGTCCATACTATCGTTAATTTGGAGATGTATGGTATGGTACACTACTTATAATTTAAAGAACCAAATAATTTTGGATGTATCTCGAATCCCTATTGGGATTGTTACTCATTTTATCCTTATATTTTTTATTTGTCTACTTTAGAGATATCATATCACATTATAAACAACATTTTTTATTAACTTTAACACTGCAACATATATTGAAATAATTACATTGCTTCTACTACTTCAATAGATGAAATTCTAAATCCACGGTTATTAGTAGATGAAGCATTATTCTTTAATGTATAAGTACCAGCAGCTAATGTATAAACAACTGTAACATCCTTTGTACCTTTTATAGTAATAACACCATTTGCATCAACTGCTGAAGTAGTATCACTAGAATCAGGTGTAAATGTAGTAGGAACTACAGCTGTATCACCATTATAAACGCCGATACCATCTGATGTATTATTGCTAGATGTTGATCTTAATAATAAAGTAACTGTAACTGTTTTTCCTGTAGGAACTTCAATTTTAATTGAACCATTTCCATTTTGTTTAACTTCATAACCAATACATGCATTCTCGTCGCCATTTAACTTGCAAGTTACTGTTCCAACAGTTGAACAAATTGAAGTTAACTCAGTTCCAGCAGCAATTGCCTTATCCTTATCTACAGATGTAACTGTTAAGTCAGCAGCTGACCATGAACCAGCTAAAGAACTTAAAGCTACTTTAGCATAAACAACAGTATTTGCTGTTAATGCAGCAGGAACATATTCAGTTGCTAATGTAGCATCTGTGTAAATCTTTTCAACACTATATCCTGTAAATGCTACATCATCTAATGAAACAGTATCTGTTCCTAAGTAAACCTTAACTACATCTGTTGAACCTTCAAGAGCTGTATTAGCAGCCTTATATGCCTTAACAGTTAAAGCATATTTTGTTGCATTAATATAATCTAATGCAATTTTCTTTGCAGCATTTACATCATCAACTGTAGTAGCAGCACTAATTGCAGTCTTTGCTTCAGCAATCTTAGCTTCTTCAGCAGCCTTAATAGCAGCATCAGTTGATAATGTCTTTTCATCTAATGCAGCAATTGCTGCAGCCTTTGCAGTTACAACTGGATCAGCCTTAGCTTCGAATGTTGCAACGATATTATCGACATTCTTCCTAGATGTTGTGTCAGCCTTTGCAGTGAACTTTAGTCCTCTAATTGTATTGATACTAACATTAATATTCTCAGCCATTGTTACGCCATCAACTGAATATGATGCTTTACCATCAGCTGTATCTAATACAACCTTAATCTTATATGTAGTGTTAACAACTGGTCCTACAGAACTTGCGATATCGTAACCACCATCTAATCTATAACCGAACTTACCCCTAAAATCGACATCACTACCACCAACAACTCTTATACCAAATACTTCAGTTGCACTAGTATTTACTGCGCTAGTACCATGGATTTGGAAGAATGCTTCACCATTCTTAATAGCATCAAATGATACTTCAAAGTATACAGTTAAAACACCAGTTGTTGTAATCTTCTTATCACCTAAAACGATATTTAAGTTATCCTTTTCGATATGATACTTACCATCGTTAGTTATTTTATTATCTGCATTTGTAGTATTGATTGTTGCAGCTTCTGCATCAAATGAAGCAGTTTCAACTACAGCTACAATATCATTATAGAATGTATAATCAACAATCTTATTAGCTGAAGCAGCTAATGTATCATATTCATTTGCATCAACAAATACTGCATCTAATTGTACAGCACTTGTAACAGGGTCATCAAAGTTATATGCAGTTACGCCACCATCAGCAGACCAGAAATCAAATCTCTTTCCTGTTTGTGTTGGTAATTTATCTTTTGAAGGCTTAGTTACCTTGCCATACTTTTCAACTGATTGCTTTAAATCAGTTAATTCTGTTTTACCATTCATGAACTTAACTGAATAATTATTAACAACAGTTTGAATGGTGTTGTTATAATCGTAATACCACCAATTTCCACTAGCGGTTTCATTTGCTCCATTATATGTATAATAATACCAAATATCTTTGTATGAATCATTATAAGATATACCTGAATCATCTGATCCATGATAATAAATACTTCTTAAGTTCAAACAACCATAAAGTGCATCGGCACCTATTTCCTTTATACTATTTGGAATTTCTATACTTGTTAATGATTTACAATTAAAAAATGTATAATTCTTTATTATAGTAACTGAATTAGGTATATACAGTTCAGTAGCTAATTCATTGTATTTATTTCCATTATATTCTATTTCTCCATTTTCATTAGCAAAGAAAAGATTATTCGAATAAAACATTGGTGTAGAATACTTATCGAAAAAATCTATATTACACCATTCTTCTATTGTGCCATCGTAATATACATTTGTTAATGAACTACAACCATCGAATGCATAACTACCGATACTTGTTACACTAGAAGGTATTTCTATGCTTGTTAATGAACTACAATTAAAGAAGGCATCTAATCCAATACTTGTTACACCATTTGGTATTTCTATGCTTGTTAATGAACTACAATTATTGAATGCATAACTACCGATACTTGTTACACTATTTGGAATTTCTATACTTGTTAATGACGGACAACTTGAGAACGCACTATTTCCTATGCTTGTTACACTATTTGGAATTTCTATACTTGTTAATGACGGACAATTTGAGAACGCACTATTTCCTATGCTTGTTACACTATTTGGAATTAATACTTTCTTCAAATTATTACATTGAGAAAAACCTCTATCAACTATTCTTGTTACTTTTCTTCCATTATATGAATAAGGAATAGATAATTCTTCTAGATATTTACCATTACCAACTGCAACACCATAAGTGCCATCAGGATAAGGATAAAAATCTAGTGCCATTTCTGTTGATGGGCTTGCAACATGACCAGCATTAACTATGGTTCCATCTGTATATGTAATGATTAAATCACCATTTTCATCTATTAATGAGGATTTAATGCCAACACCATCTTTTCCTTTCAATGATGTCAACCATTCTTCTTTTGATCCATCATATCCAAGTTCAACAGCAATATCATATGCTGATTTACCTGTATCACCTTTTATTAATGATAAAGAAATTAAATTATTCCATTCGTTTGACCCTACATATCGCCATCTAACATAATCATTGTTTGCTGATAATTCTATTTCTTTACCAGATTCTCCTTGTGGTCCTGTGATTGTCTTTAATGATATTATATTTTTCCATGAATCATCTGAATCATCAACGTATTTCCATTGAACATAGTCATTGAAAACTCTCATTTCAGTTGATTTACCATCTTTTCCTGCAGCACCAGTAAGCGATGATAATGAAATTAAATTTCTCCATGAATTTTCAGCTTCATCCATATATTTCCATTGAATGAAAGTTTCTGATATTTTCATTTCTATAGATTTACCATCTTTTCCTGTAGCACCAGTAAGCGATGATATTGATACTAAATTTCTCCATGAAGAATTGTTCTCTTCTAAATACTTCCATTGAATAAAGCCATCAGAGACCCTTAATTCTGTTGTTTTACCATCAACACCATCTTTTCCTGTGGCACCTACCAATGAATCAAGTCCAATTAAATTATTCCAATTGTTTTCTTTTTTATACTTCCATTGAATGAAGTTAGAATCAATTCTTAGTTCTATTACATCCCCTCTAATGGAATTTAACCAATCTTCATATGTCTCAGTGTATCCAGAATCCTTAGCTGAAAGATAAATTGAATACATTTTATCATTTGTATTTTCGGTATTATCTGTCGTATCTGCATTAGAACTAACATTATTTTTCCCAATCTCATCTGTATCTGAGCTATTTGCACACGATGAAACAACAAACAAACAAGAAAAAAACAGTCCTGTCATTAACATACTTGTTAATCGCTTCTTCATATTAAAATCCTCCAATATCGCTTATTTGTTCTATTATATCATATAATATATTTCTTTGCAAATTTAGTTCAAGCATGAAAAATATACCTAATTATAAATATTATAATAAAAAAAGACTATCAAAAAATTAATTTCCCAAGTTTGCCTCTTAAAATTCAACATAGATTAAATCATAAGGGGCTGTGAATAAAACCAGGTTTTTTCACAGCCCCTTCTTTTTATTGTAATGATAAAGTTTTAGGCTCTTCCTTAGGTAAAATAGTTATATTCTTAGCATGAAGCATTACAACCTCTTCTCCTGCAAGCTTTGAATATTCTCTTTTTACTTCACATTCTAGTAAAATAGTATCTCCAATCTTAGGTTTAACCTTAGATTCATTTATAACCTCATATCCTAAGAATTGGATATCATTAGAGCAGCATGTCATAACATCATGACCTACAACTAATGTATCCTTTGTTATATCTCTAACGAATACTTTAAATTTAAATATATGATCAAAATATTTTTGATAATTATCAAATACATCAACATACCAAGTTGGATATATATCCTCTTCAAAATATATTTCCTTCTTCTTTAAATCATAAGGTAAATCCTCATCTAACATTGTTGTTAAATTACCATTTTGATCCTCAAATGCTATTTGAGCCTGTTGTGTTAGACCTCTAATCCAACGTCTGAAATTACCAAGCTCATTAATTCCGCCACATCTATTAAAAATAATTAATGCAGAATATTGACACATTGATTGAAAGATTTTACGCATGTTATTAAACATAACTTTAAATTTTGATGCGTCAATTAAGGTAATTTGCTGATAAATTACCATATGCTCTGGGAATTCTTGAGCTTCCCAATCAAAGAATGAATTATATTCAATTACAATTCTTTGAGGCTTATATTTCTTTTCAAGCTCAATCATATATTCTGGTGTTAATTGCTCCTGGTCATCAATATATTCTATATTAATGCCATATTTATCACACCATTCTTTATCGTATTCTACTTCGCCTTCTTCACATACAATAATTAATGTTGAACCATTATGATATTGCTCATTATTTTCAACTATTTCTTTAATTAATGTAGTCTTACCACTTTCTAAAAAGCCATTAAGTAAGAATACTGGTAATTCCTTTTTCATTTATAATCAATCCCTTTTTATTTAAAATAATTTTTTAATAACATCCTCATCAATATGAGAACCAATTACAACAATCTTTCCTGTAGGAATAGCAGCATTTTCTTTAATTTCAACCTCTTCTGGAGTTAAATTAAATGCATACCACTTAGAATCTGTTGCTTGAATAATACCCTTAGATCTAACTACAGCACCATATTCGCCAGCTGCAATCTTATCTAGGTTAGCCTTTAATTGAGTTAAATCATACTTCTTAACTGTCTCCATACCAAATGAAGAGAATACCTCATCTGCGGCATGGCCATGATGATGGTGGTGATGCTCTCCATCATGGTGATGGTGGCACTCACACTCTGGGTCATCACACTCTTCCTCATCGTGATGATGGTGATGATGCTCATGCTCATCTTCTTCGTCGTGGTCATGGTGATGATGTTCATGCTCGTCTTCATCATCGTCGTCATGATGGTGATGGTGGTGACAAGAACAATTAGGATCATCGCATTCATCATCCTCATGCATATCTAAATCCATATCAGCAAGAAGTGATGTATCAAAACCCTCATAAGCCTTCATTAATTCATCATCTGATAATGTAGCAATTGGTGTTGTAACAATAACACAATTAGGGTTATGCTTTCTTACAATTTCAACTGCAGTAACTACAGTATCTTCTTTTGCAACATCAGTACGAGATAAAATTACTGTATGAGCATTCTTAATTTGGTCAATAAAGAATTCACCAAAATTCTTATCATACATTTTAGCCTTTTTAGCATCTACCATACAAACTAGTGAGTTAATATTATCCTTATATCCTGCATCATTTACTGCAGCTACGATATCAGTTAATTTACCAACTCCTGATGGTTCAATAATAATTCTATCTGGATTAAACTTAGTAATAATTTCCTTTAGTGATTTAGAAAAGTCACCTGCAAGGCTACAGCAAATACATCCTTGGCTTAATTCCTTAATCTCAATTTTAGTATCGCTTAATAAATCTGTATCAACTGAAATTTCACCATATTCGTTCTCAATTAATACAACCTTTTCATTTTTTAAATCTGTATTTAATAATCTTTTAATAAATGTAGTTTTTCCTGCTCCTAGGAAACCTGAAATAATATCTATTTTCATATTAAAACCTTCTTTCGAACTATATTATATAACCTTTTAGCACTATTTGCAAAAGATTAATAACCTATTAGTTAGTTTGTACAAATCATTATGATATATCCTAATTTATCATATTTTTTCGAAAACACGACAAATAAGTAGTAAAAAAGTCATATTAGCCTCATTCATATTTATTTAAAATTAAATATAATAATACTGAAAACGTTTTATATAGGAGGAAAATATGAAATTAAAAAGAATTCTATTTGGCTTTGCTTCAGCTTCAGCCTTAGCTCTAGCATTAACAGCATGTGGTGAAGAATCAACACCTAATACAGATAATGAAAACAACAATGTAAATACTGGTGATAACGAAAACAAGGATAACACTGAGAATAAGGATAAAACAGGTACTACTGTTCCTACTACATTAGATGCAACAACTCTATATTGTGTTGGTGATTCAACTGTATGCTCATTTAACGATTCTTATTATTTACCTAGATATGGATATGGCACACAGTTATCTAATTATTTAGATGAAAAGGTTACAGTTAATAATTTAGCTTTATCAGGAAGAAGCTCAAAATCTTTCTTATCAGAGTCAAATTATACAACATTAACTAGTAGCATTAAATCAGGAGATTTTTTATTAATCGGCTTTGGTCATAATGATCAAAAGCAAGAGGTTGAAAGATATACAAATCCAACACTTGCTTATACTGATAGTACTACTACTTTATGCTCAGGCGAAACATCTCCTGTATCATTTAAATATACATTATATAATTATTATATTAAAATGGCACAGGATAAGGGGGCATATCCAATATTATGTACACCAATTGTAAGAGCTAATGCAAACAATGATTATACAGGCTCTAGCGGACATAAGACATCAACAGGTAAAGCAATTGATAAAAGTACTTCTAAATATGAAGCATACGGCGAATTAGAATATGTTGGTGGCGATTATGCAAAGGCTATCGTTGATTTAGGTACTGAATTAAATGTTCCAGTTATTGATTTAACAACAATCACAAAGGATGATTATACAGCCTTAGGATATGAAAAGGCATCAGATTACCATGCATTTACAGGAACTAAGAATGGAGTTAGAAGCGGTATTGATACAACACATACAAATATGTTTGGTGCTAAGATGAATGCTTACCATATCGCAAATGCATTAAAGAGTACTTCTTCTAATCTAAAGAATTATGTTAAGGCAGATATAACAAAGCCTACATATGATGCAGATTATACAAAGGCAATTAATACAAGCTATGTAGAACCAACATATGAATCATTTACTGAAGCAAAGGCTTCTACTATTTGGACATCAATTAAATCACCATGGTATGGTACAGTATTTGGTGATGTAGGTGGAGCATCAAAGGTTTCAGCTGATTATTTCACTATTAATCAAACTGGTGAAGGTGCTAGTGCTACTTATACTATTACATCAAAGGGCAGTGGTAAGATAGCAGAAAAGAAGGATTCAGCCGCTATGGTATTCCAGCAAATTCCATCTAATAAGAATTTCACATTTACAGCAACATGTACATTAACTGATTTCGCTGCCGCATCTCAGGTAGGATTTGGTTTAGTATTAAGAGATGATATCTTCATTGATACAAATAATTCAGCAATTAATTCAAATTATATTTGTGCTGGTGCTTATGGAACAAGTGCTGGTATGAATGCATGCTATGCAAGAACAGAAGGTACATTATCATCAAAGGGTACAGCAACATTTGCTAAGGGTGATGTATTAACATTATCAATTAATAGAGTAAATCAAACTTATACAACTGAAATCAAAAAGGGTGATACAGTAATATCATCTAATACTTATACTGATTATGATTTAGTAGCAGTAGATAATAATTATATGTACGTTGGTATGTATGCTATTAGAAATATAACTTGTACATATTCAAATGTTAATTTAACAATTACTGGTGATTCAGTAGCCGCATAAAAAATATCCACTCGAAAGAGTGGATTTTTCTATTACTTTAAACCATACATATGATTTAATACAACTTTTTTAGTTACCTCATCACCAAACAATTCTTTAAATTTATTTACTGCAGGACCACCATTTGTATAGAGCTTATTAGCGAATTCTTCTACCTTGTTATATTTAAAATCATAATTACAATCTTCTATATTATTAATTTGATTAATGAATGTATTAAGATATTTATCCAAAGTAGTAACAAACCTATTTTTTAATTTCTTACCCTTCTTATGATATGATTCCTTATATAAAATAGAATCATACCAATTTGATTCTGATTTAAAATCATTTATATCATTATCACTATCTTTAATCTTTTGAAATTCATTTAAATATTCTACCTTATATGGATTAATCATATCATCATATAATTCAACTAATAATACATTATTATTGAATGCTTTAATATAATCTACATTAAATAATGGGACATCTTTTTTATTGAATGTTAATATGATAGTATCCATTTTCATTAAGCCAAGCATAGCCTTCATGTTTAAAATACATAAGTGACCAATGCCTTCTATTTCATATGAATCAATATAAAATTTCATACCCTTCTTTTTTAATACAGAATCCTTTTTTATATCTAACTTATTTAGTTTAAAATTCTTATTTAAAGTATCTAATACTAAATTCTTAATTTCCATATTAACCTCCAAGAAAGCAAAAGATGTGCTATTTCTAACACATCTATTTTTTTTATTCTGCTTTTTCTTCTACAGGCTTTGCAGCTGGAGCTTCTGTAGCAGCTGGCTTAGCAACTGGCTTTGCAGCTGTAGTTGGCTTCTTAATTGTAGTACCAGCCTGACGGTTCTTTCTTTCTTCATATAATTGACGAATACGCTTAATGTTTCTAATACATTCAGCAGCTCTAGGACCATCACCAATAGCCTTATAATATTGAAGTGCAGCTGCATAGTTCTTTCTCTTTAATAATCTATCAGCAGCTATTTTTAATTTTTCTCTAGCTCTTTCCTTAGATGCATCAGAAGTATATCTTTCGCTTAATACCTTACAATAGATATCATAGCCTTCCTTAGTCTTTCTCATCTTAGAATCATAAGCCCATGAAGATTCATATAGATAACCTAAGTTATATAATGCATCTGGATTTCTTAAAGCGATAGCCTGCTTTAAATATCTTTCAGCAAATTCAAGGTTCTTAGTTTGAGTATATAAGTAACCTAAGTTATTACAAATTAAGCCTTGAGAATCCTCATCAGTTGAACCGAAGATCTTTACCTCGCCCTTATTATTTTGTTCAGATAAAGGTAAACAAATTGAATAATAGTTAATTGCCTTATCACAGTCCATAATAGTTTGATATGCATCTGCGATTCTTTCCTTAACCTCAGTATCATGAATTCTAAATACCTTTAATAATAAGCATAAAGACCATACATATTCCTCATTTTGGAATAATTGGAATGCAATCTTTCTATATTTCTTTCTATTGAATGCATTAACCTTAACCTTCATATAACCACCAACGATAATTGAACATACATCGTTAGCTAAAGCCTCAATTGGATAACCTTCAACTAATTCAATTTCATTGATTGGATATTTGTTTTGGTAAGTTTCCTTTGAAGAATAGCAAGCAATAATTTGACAACGATTATTTGCTTTTACAATTTCATATAAATAATCTCTATAATCAAATGGTTCAGAAATATGAAGAATAATTAATCCTGCTGAATTCTTAATATCATTAAGAATTTCCTTGTTCTTTCCTTCAGTCTTTTCAAATAGGTGAACCTCAACATGCTTTTGATCAAGCACTTCAGCAACATAATTTGCATTTTCCTCATCATCTGGTAAATAAACTAATGTAACATAATTTTTCATACAATTTCCTCCTACTACCTAGGTTCAAATTTTATATAGCGTACTGCTTTACTAGATTATATCACATCAAATGTAAAATTTTCAATGTGTTTTATAATAATTTTAAGATAAGTGCGCACTTTTTTGTTGTTTTTCTTTAATTTTTTTTAAAACAATGATAATCAAATCTGGTATAAATTCTATTACAACAACCAAAATAACCAAAATTAATGCATAAGCATATATTTCGCTATATTCAACTAATGTCTTTGAATTAAATATGGCTGTACCCATAGTATTTCTTACTCCTGCAATAAATTCAGTAGTAACAATCATTTTTATTCCTAAGCCTATAGCTGTAATAATAGCTTGCTTCAAATATCCACCAATTAAAGGAAGGGTTACATTAAAAATAACCCTCAAATTTAATTTAGAATTTAATCTCCATACATCATTATATGATTTATCAATTCTTCTTATTCCCTCAGATATTGGCTCATATAAAATAGGTATCATAGCTATAGCAGTCGATACTATTGGAACATATCGATAATTATTGTTAGGTACTGTTAGCATTATTATAACAATAATAATAACCATAGGCATACTTCTAGCTATTATCATAAATGGCTTTAAAATACCTCTAGATACATCATTAAATCCACTTAATATTCCAAGACCTATACCTAATATAGATGATGCTATAAATGCAATAATAAAATCTAATAAAGTAATTCCAATGTATTTATATGTATCCCCTTTTTTAAGCAAGCCAAAAAAAGTATCAAATATTTCAAATACAGAAGGGAATACAACCTTATTATCCTTAATAATTCCAATTAAGGAAATTATTATGATAAATAATAATATTCCTGCAACAAATAATATTAAATTTTTAATTTTTTTACTTGTTGTAGTAGAAATCATCGGCAGGGTTTGCACCTCCAAATTGTGCTGGATCGATGCTTACAGTCTTTTCTAATTGCTTCTTAGAATCCTTAGCATCTACAAATTTAATATTACACTTTGGAAGAGCAGTTTTCAATACTGGAAGTGCAGAAGGTAGACCTGTATTACCTAAAGTAATGATATTATTAGCTGCTTTTTCAACATCATTTGTAACTAAATCACAAGATGCTTTAACAGAATCTAAGAAATCATTAACTACTTCCTTATGATTTTCTATAGCATCATTTTTAATGAATAATGCTGCTTGAGTAAATTCAGCATCACTAATTTCTTTATATAAATCAGATATAGCAAATGCTTTAACAGTCTTACCATTTTGCTTCAATTGATTTGTAACTGCAGTTAAAGCAGGCTCTGCTGTCATAACAATGGAATTAGCATCTGATGCTAATAATTCTTTTGTATTAGCTGCACTTCCTAAATATGTATAATTTGGTTCAATATTCTTATTAGTTAAAACATATCTAGCTAATGATGAATTAATTGTATTTTCACCAAATAATGTTATATCCTTTCCACTTAAATCAGTGACTGATTGAATATCAGCTCTTTGAGTTGCGAAATATAAATTACCCCAAGTAACAACTGCACCTAGCTTATAAGTAGATTTTCCTAGCTTATAAAGCTTAGCACCAGCATTTACTGGAGCGATTATAATATCCTTTTCATTTGATGTAAATTGCTCTGAAATATTATTTGCATCAATAAAAGAATAATTAGCTGGATCAGCAACTGCTAAAGCTGAAACTGATACTGCTGGTGCGCCCTGAGGGGCAACAACAGATAATTTGTATTCATCCTTTCCACAAGATGATAATGCTAAAACAAATGTAGCACCTAAAGTTGTAACTAAAAACAATTTTTTCATATTTTCCAATTCTCCTCACATACACTAAATATTATACAATTTTTTAATTATTTTAAAACATCATTTTATTATGTTATAATAAAAAATGGTGATAAAAATGGAGAAAATATCAAGATCACATGAAAAATTTAAATTAATGAAGGAAATGATCAAATCAAAAAATTATAAAAATATTACTGTTACTGATGATTTAGAGGTATTAAAAATAGCAGTTAAAGAAAATTTAAAAATAGAAATGCTATTTTATTCATATGAAAATGAATATCATGATGAAACTAAAGAATTATTAAATAACCTAATTAATAATTCTAAAGAGGTATATGAAATATCTAAATCTAGCTATGATTCAATTAAATTGAAAGAAAATCATGCTGGTATAATCGCAGCTATTAATATGAAATCATATAATTATGATGATTTCAAAAATAAAGATTTCTTATTTATATTAGATCATTTAGAAATCCCAGGCAATGTAGGAACAATCTATAGAACATTAGATTCTATAAATTGTGATGGTGTTATTTTAGTAGATCCAATATCTAAAATAAATAACGAAAAAATTACATCATCATCTAGAGGGTGTAATTTAATAATTCCAACTATTCAGGATAGCTATCAAAATGTATTAAATTATTTATTAGAAAACGATTATGAAATATTCCTAGGAGAGCCTATTTTAGGCAAAAATTATCAGGAATATAATTATAAAGGTAAAATAGCTATAGTTGTTGGAAATGAAAGATTTGGAATAAATAGTGATTGGTATAATCATAAAGCAACAAATGTATTTATTCCAATGGAGGGCTCACAAAATTCATTAAATGTAAGTGTAGCCGCATCAATATTAGCATATGAAGCATATATGAAAAGAAAACAGGCCTAAGCCTGTTTTTTATATACATTTTCATATATTTTCTTTAATTCATTTCCTACATGCTCTAAAGTTCTTGCCTCTACTACCTTATAGGCATTATCCTTAAATGCTTCCATATCATTATTAAATACATAATTTAATTTTTCAATGAATTCAGCATTTGTCTTACCCTTTAATACATCTCTACCATCAATAAGCCAATCCTTAAATACAGGAATATCTCTAACAATTACAGGTAAGCGAGATGCTAGTGCCTCAAGTACTGCAATACCTTCGTTTTCCTCATGTGATAAGAATAGGAAGCAATCTGCTCTATGGAAGGCTCCTCTTAATACCTTAATATCAACATAGCCTGGCATTAAAACATTCTTAGGTCTTTTCTTTATAGCTCTTCTAATTTTTGATTGAGTTAAAATAGGAGCTAAATGACCAAACCATATAAATTCTACATCAGGCATTTTTCTAGCTATTTCAAAGAAATCTCTAATTCCCTTTCTTTCAAAATATAAGCCTGCACAAATTACAATTTTTTTATCCTTTATATTAAAGAAATCATCAAATGCTTTTACATCTTCCTCGTTATATTTATAATCCTCTAATTTAATACCATTAGATACTGCATAGATAGGACAATTAACACCCTTATAGCCTTCAATTAATCCCTTTGAATAATTTGTAGGTGTAATAATTAAATCAGCATGACGATACATTCTTAAAATTAAATGATTAAATATTGGAGCTATTAATCTCCAGCATCTAAATGAATATCTAAAATCCTCTACTGTTGAATGGCCATGAACTATTACCTTCATGCCCTTTTTATGTAGCTTTTTTAATAATCTATATGATTCAAAAAATAATGTATTTATATGAGCAAAATCATAATTATCATTAGGATCTAATGTAAATTCAACATTAGCTAGCTCTAAAGCCTTCATTTGATGAGTCATTGCTCTACCAATTCCTGATTGCTTAATACTATTTTGTTTTTCGAAAAATAATAAATTTTTCATAATGCACCTCATAATACAAAAGTATTATATCACAAATTAATTATTCTCATTCTCCCAAATTTTAATAGCTTTATTTAATCTATCTAATCCATCAATTAAATTCTTTTTAGATGTAGCTAAATTAATTCTTAAAAAGCTTTCACCAGCTTCACCATATTCTCTTCCATCAGATAAATATAAGCCTGTTCTTTTTCTAATAAAATCTCTAAATTTAACAGAATCATTTGAATATGCTTTAATATTTATCCATCCTAAATATGTAGCTTCTCTTTTTGTTAATTTAAGCTTTGGCAAATTTTTATTAATATATTCCTCTAAATATAAGAAATTATTATCAATATATTGATTTAATTCATTTAACCAAATATCTCCATTATTTAAAGCAGCGATAGTTGCTTCAAAGGAAAAGAAATTACCCTCAGCACATTCAGATGTATTTAAATCTCTATCAAATTTTTTTAATATTTCCTTATTATGTGATATAGCAGCTGATGCTTGAATACCTGCCATATTGAAGCATTTAGTTGCGCTAATCAATGAAATAGAATTATTTTTAGCTATATCTGATAATGAATAAAATGGAATATATGACATATCACTTCTTGCTATATCTGCATGTATTTCATCAGATACAATAATTATTCCATTATCATAAGCTATTTTAGCTACCCTTTCTAATTCTTCCTTAGTCCATATTCTTCCAACAGGATTTCCTGGATTACAGAATATTAATAATGTATTCTTTTTATCCTTAGCTAATTGACTAAATAAATCAAAATCTATTTCATAATAATCATTTTTATAAATTAAAGGACATTCAATAATTCTTCTTTTATTATTTCTAATAGAATTAAAGAAGATATTATAGACAGGAGTAAATATAATAACTCCATCATCCTCCTTGCTTAAGGCTCTAACAGAGCTTGATAATGATGGTACTACTCCAGTTGAAAAAACCATATCTTCTCTTTTGTATGTAACATTATGTCTTCTTTTCCAAAATGAAATAAATGCTTCATAATATTCATCTGGTGTATAAGAATAGCCAAATGCTCCTATTTCTAATCTCTTTTTAATGGCAAGACTAATTTCAGGTAAGCATTTAAAATCCATATCAGCTACCCACATAGGTAGCTCATTTTCTTTTACGTCCCATTTATATGAATATGTATTTCTTCTATTTGCAATATCATCAAAATTATACATTATTCCTTAACCTCAATTTTAGTAAGCTTAGGATCTACTATATCAGTATCTAAAATAAGCTCATCAATCTTTAATGCTTTAATAGTACCTGAATATGGATTCTTTACAGAATCAATCTTAGTTTTAATTTCAGCATTAACATTATTACATCTTTCAAATGCTAAATTAGTATTTAAAAGCTTACAATTTATCATTTCAATATTATCGATATAGCACATACCCTGCTCACTATCGATTGTACAATTAACAAATTTAATATTCTTGCTGTTCCATCCTAAATATTCACCAATGATAATAGAATCATAAACAGTAACATTTTCACAATTCCAAAATGAATCCTTAGAATTCATAACGGCATTTCTAATTTCGATGTTGCGCCCACCATCAAAGGCGTAATTTCCATCTAAATTAAAATTCTTAATTTTGATATTGCTTGAATTCATTGCAAAATAATCACCCTTTGCATTTACATCATTAAGCTCAATATCATCACAATTCCATAATGTTTCTTGGGCATTTGGAATATTTACTTTATTTAATTTAATCTTGCTGCTACGTCTAAATTCCTTTGGTGCAGCAATTAAAGAATTATTGATTGTAATATTATTTGTATACCAAATACCTGATCTTGACATATCAATGAATGTTGTTTCATTTAAAACAACATTATTACAATACCAAAGTGGATACTTCCACTTAAATATACAACCATTTAATTCTAGCTCGCTACATTCCTTAAGTGGAGATTCACCATTATCGAATGTAACATTTTCTAAATATGCATTATGGATATTATATAAGGCTCTTTCGCCCTCATATAATCCTCCAATTATTTCCTTTTTCATATATCCTCCTTAGGCTTCCTTTGCTTTTCCGTTTAAGGTAACCTCTACATTTTCAAATCTAACTAATGTGCATTTAGTGGAAAACATACCTAAATAAACATATTTTTCATCTAGTGATAGATAATCAAAATCAATATATTTAGTACTATATTTTTTCCCTCTATATATTGTATTAACAAATACAACCTGTCCTAATCTTTCAATTGATATATCTAATTCATCATTAGTTTTATAGAATTCATTAATTACATTAAGCTCCTTATTAAGCTCAGTTGGATTACTTCTTGAAAAATTAACATAGGTAACTTGATCTGTAGTTAATAATCCTCCTGCAATATAATTAGTTGAATAATTTTCATTAGGCTTATCCTGATTAAAATAAGTATCTCCTCTTAGCATTAATCCAAAGCCTGATTGCTTAATATTACCAAAATATAAAATTTTAGCATGGGCAGTTATTTTGAAATTTAATGTTTTATCTATTTTAGTAAATGCATAAGCAAATCCATCGCTTGAAGCGTTAAATTTGCCTCTTTCTTCCTTTGTTCCTACAATAAACGCATTATCAATGCTTTTAGCTAAAAATTGTGAATCTAGCTTGTCTAAAACGCCAAAGGCAGTGCCATAAAATGGATAATCACATTTAAAATTATCATTTGGAATATATGAATCAAAATCTGGTGTTTTATATTCCTTATATTGAAATAGTGGATTTACAATTAAATCACTAAATTCTGGCTTTTTTAATTCAACAAAATATTTAGAAATAGGATGATTAATTTTCTTTAATTCTAAAGCTAATGTATAAGCTACCCATTTAGCACCTAAATAATTAAGATGTGTTTTATCAACACTTCTTTCATCATAGGTAATGACCCCATTCTTTTTTATTCCCTTAGATATTGCATGTAACAATAATTGCTTATCACCTAATTCTTTAGATAGCTTAACAATAGTTGTTGTTAAATCTATACCTGTAATATCTAATTCCTTTGCTAAATCTAAAATAGCCTTTTTATAATCTCCATGCTCGTTTATATGTACTTCATTTCCTTCATATTTAAATGAAAAATCAAGTCTTGGAATAGGTGTACAAATAATAGGAGTAGCTCCTTTTTCTAAAGCTATTTTAATATAATTATCATATAATGATTTTTTAAAGCTTCCGTCAATATTAATATCAAGCTTAGCGCTAGTAAATCTAGCTATATCATCGCCCTTTTCATCATTATGGCCAAAGCCTATAATAACAAAATCTCCTTTAGATAATATATTTAAATATTCATTATATTCCTTTTCTACAATAAAGCTTTTAGAGCTTCTACCAGATAGGGCTAAATTTATAACATCAATTCCTTTTACATATTCCTTTAATAATACGCCATATCCATATCTTGGATAATAATAGCTTACATCATTAAAGCTTGATACAGTAGAATCTCCTAGCATAATTATTTTAGCCATATTAATCACCAGTCCTCTTCATGTAATTATATCAAAAAGAAAGGGAATCATCCAATTCCCATTCAAATTACATATTATCTGCTTCGTCTTCTTTAACTTCTTTACCTAAAACATATAATAGCATTTTATATGCGGCCTTATTCTTAGCAGTCTTTTTATTATTATCAAAAGCTTTGAATTTCTTATCAATTTCATCAATCATACAAGTTGTTAAGAATCCACCCTTAACCTCATCTGTATGATAATCAGCGAATGAAAAATAACCCTTTAATGTAAGATTATCTAAAGTATCAATTGCGTTAGTTTCATTATAGTCCCCAGCATCCTTAGCAATTTGTGAAGTCATATTGTTTTCACTTAAATACTTATAAGCCTCCTGTGCTGCTAATAATCTAGCCTCTGAATGGCTATCACCCATTCCAATAAATTCTAAATTACCTAATGTTAATTCGCATTTAACATAGATATTGCCACTCTTATCCTTTACTCTCTTATAGACATAGCTTGGCATACTTTGTCCTGTTTCAACGCAATAATTAAATAATAGAATTGTCGGATGAGAATCAATATTTCCAAATCCATAATTTAACCAATAATCAACATCTAGCATAAATGAAACTACACTAGCCATAATACCTATATTCCAATTAGAATCTAGGGCAACTGCACCAATGATAGCCTCAAAAAGCTTTCTATCCATGTCTACTAGTTCCCCACTAGTAAAGCTCTCTACATATTCTGTTAGACCTAACACATTGACAGATACTCTATATAAATCCTGAGATGTTAAATTATCTAATAAATCATAAATAACTGTATTTTCGATTGTCGTTTTATATGGTGAACCATTTTCATTATTTCCATAATAACTCATTAAAGTAACTGTTAAAGCATAATTGATAGCTCTTTTTCCTACAATTCTTAGGATTCCATTTGATCTTGGGTCATTTCCATCACTAGGTGAAAAATCAAAAGCCTGCTCTAGTAATGCCTGATTATTAAACTTATATTGGATTGTTTTTTCAATAATAGATATTTGATTACTATCCATATTTAACCTCCACACATCGAAAATCAACTTATTATAACATATCTAACACTGTTAGTCAAATATTGTGAAATTTAAACCCCTAGTTCGATATTAAAAAATGATAGATTAATCTACCATTTTCTCTCCTATCTTCATTCCTACCTTAACGATAGTTTCAATTCCATCATTTGAATTTTTAATGATATCATCATCAATTTTAACTACATTCTTTTTTACAAATAAAATAATAGTTGAACCACCAAATTGGAATTTACCCTTTTCTTCTCCACGCTTAAATTCATGCTCCTGGTGTAAGTTTTCGATTTTTCCTACACACATAGCTCCTACCTCCATAAATATAACATCACCAAAATTTTTAGTCTTTAAAATAGTATATTCTCTAGAATTTTGATGATATACCTTTCTCGAATGGATAGCTATAGGCTGTGTAGTATGCAAAACTCCCTTAATTTTAACGTTTTTTGTTTTAGTGCCATCATCTATATAAATATAATGATGATAATCATCTACGGTCAATCTAAATATTAAAATTAAACCATCCTTATATTCACCCGCAAGCTCATCATTTTTTAATATTTCTTTTACATTATATTCACTTTTCTTTACTGTAAATATTAAATCATCGCTTATTGTTCTTACCATAAGTTTTGAATCACATGGTGATATAAATGAATTAGGATTATTATCAAATTTTAATTCCTTTAAATTTCTTAAGAAAAAATCATTGTAGCATTTAGGATTTTCTAAATCATATAATGACATATCTATATTATGCTTCTCAATTGTCTTTTTTACCTTTTTCATAGACATTCTTCTATTCATATACCAATGGCTCGCATTAGCTACTAATTTAGATGCGAAGAATTTTAAGAAAAGTCTTCCTATAAATGTATGATATAAAAATCTTAAAAAGCCAGTTTCATATTCAGTTGAATTAAATCTTTCACCATTTCTATTTGCGTAAACTACATAATTTTTCATAATAAAACCTCATTAATAATGTTACAAAAAAAATCAATTAAAGTAAAGAAAAAACAGAACATCATAAGAGGTTCTGCTTCTTAATGTCATTTTTAATAACTAGAACATGCTCCAAAACAGAAAGTAGGGCACATACTATAACAGGAATATAGAATGATACAGCACGAGTTAGTAGCATCGCACTAGCTATCATTTCTTCACCATTATAAACAAATCCAAACAATAATAAATATAAATATTCACTAATACCTACACCACCAGGTAAAGGTAAGCTATCTACTGCTAAAGCTATTAATACCTGAATACCCATTAATTCCCAATATGAATGATATTCCATATCAACACCCATTGTACCTCTTAGGAAGGCAATGAAGATGATATATGTAACTGAGAATATGGCTATACGTTGAATGAAATTACATAATAATGCCTTAGCGAAATCTAATTTATGAGATTTAATTAATCTAGCACCAACCTCATATTCATCCATCTTTCTATATAGAGTTCTAACCCATTTTATTGGCTTTTTAACAATATGAATTTTATGTAGTAATAATATTAATCTTAAACCAAAGGCTCTAACCCAATTTGTTTTAAATGCACCTAAAAAGCACATTACAATCATAAAGATATTAAATGAAAAGCCAAAGATGAATAAGCCTAACATTAAGCCACTACCAACGACTAAGTTAGGATACATTATTAATCCTACTAAACCTAAGGCTACTAATACTATTTTAAATAAAGCAGTATTAATTAATAAGCATATTGATACATACGATAAGGAAACTCCATCCTTTGCCATATAATAGGCTACCATTGGCTGACCACCAGATGCTGATGGAGTGATAGCACAATAATAATAATCTATTGATGAATACATTATATTTTTACCTAAGGAAACCTTTTGTCCCATAGATCTAAATATAATTTTCATTGCATATCCCTCAAAGAAGATATAAATGAATATCATAAATACACCAAGTACTATCCACCAAGGATCAACCTCTCCAATTAAGCTCATTAAATCAGAGAATGAATATTTATTAAATAATATAATTGCTGTAACAGCTATTAAAGCAACCATAAATCCAATACTTAATATATATTTTAAATAAGGACTCTTTTTCTTTTTAGGAGTTACTTCAATTTCATTTGATTCAACTGGAGCTTGTACTTCTTCAGCTAAATCTTCATTATTCTTATTTAAATCTGCCATACAACCTCCAATTTCAATTTTTATCTTTTAATAGATTTTAAAATATAATAACCATGATCACGATTAACAATTTCACAATTTCCAAAAAGCTCCTCTAAATGAGCCTTTGAGCTTGGGGCTCCTTGTTTCTTTTGGATAACTACCCATAGCTCTCCACCAGCTACTAAATGCTTATAAGCACCATCATAAATATTAAATACAGTTTCTTTTCCTGCTCTAATAGGTGGATTAGTTATAATAGATGCAAATTCTAAATCCTCTATTTTTTCATATAAATTAGAATTATAAGCTATAGAATCAGCATTATTCTTCTTTATATTTTCTAAGGATAAATTATATGCACGCTCATTTATTTCGCACATTACTGTCCTTTTATTATATAATTTTGAAACAACAATTCCAATAGGTCCATAGCCTGAGCCCATATCTAGAATTGGTAAATCGATATTATTAGGGGTAAATGCATTTAGCATAGCAAATGAGCCATAATCAATGTAATCCTTTGAAAATACGCCATTATCAGTTTTAAAATTAAAGGTTTGACCCTTAAAATTAAAAACAAAGTCCTTTGGTTCTGATGGAGCATCTGTAGTTTTTGAATAATAATGATCTGCCATAATAGCACCTCCCAAAACCAAACAATGTAATTATATCATATATTACATAAATGAAAAGTATATTTTACATATCATTTTTACAATTTCGTACTAAATAACGGATAAAGAACAGAAAAAACTGCTATACCAAAAGATATAGCAGATGTTTTTTCATTTAACTATTATATTAATTACTTAATTTCAACAGTTGCGCCAGCAGCTTCTAACTTAGCCTTTAATTCTTCAGCTTCAGCCTTAGAAACCTTTTCCTTAACAGCCTTAGGAGCATTGTCAACTAAATCCTTAGCTTCCTTTAATCCTAAACCAGTTACTTCCTTAACAACCTTGATTACACCAAGCTTTGCAGCACCAGCGTTAGCTAATACTACATCGAACTCAGTTTGTTCAGCTGCAGCAGCACCTGCAGCAGCACCAGCAGCTGGAGCAGCAGCTACAGCAGATGGATCAACACCAAATTCTTCCTTTAATGCATCAACTAATTCCTTAACTTCAAGGATAGTCATTTCCTTTAATGATTCAATAAATACTTCTTTTGTTAACTTAGCCATTTTAATTTTCCTCCAATTTGACCTTTAAATTATTCGTTTTCTTTCTTTTCAGCTAATAAATTTAAGCCGATTGCTAACTGGTTAACAGATCCTAATAGACCAAATGCTAACTGAGTTAATAATGTCTCGTATGATGGTAATACAGATAATGCCTTTAATTGATCAAATCCGTAAACGTCGCCATCAACGATACCCTTTAATACTTCAATCTTGTTATTTTCTTCACCAAGCTTAGAGAATAAGATCTTAGCAGGTGCTACAACATCGCTTTCTGCGAATGCTAAAGCAACTGGACCCTTTAAAGCGTCAGTGAATTCTTCAAAACCAGCTTCCTTTGCTGCACGTGTAGAAATATTGTTCTTATAAACAGATACTAATACACCTTGAGCACGTAATTCTTTACGTAACTCTTGGAACTTTGCAACTGTTAAACCCTGGTATTTGAATGCAACTACAGCTGCAGAATTCTTGATTCTTTCTGTTACAGCTGTTACAGCTTCTTGTTTCTTAAGAATGCTTTCTTTCATTCCTTCTACCTCCATATAGTATAAATGAAAAATCCTTCTCTACCAAGGTAAAGAAGGATTTACTATAATCCTAATTAATTCCTCGGTAGGAGATTAAGAGCTTTCGCTCGCCTACTGTCTTAGGCTTATTTGTTTTTACTTTGCGATTGTTTCAGAATCGACTTTTACTCCTGGACCCATTGTAGATGCAACAGATACGTTCTTAATATAAGAACCCTTAATTGTTGAAGGACGAGCCTTAATTAATGCATCATAAATAGTCTTGAAGTTTTCAGCAAGCTTTTCAACACCGAATGAAACCTTACCGATAGGTAATTGGATGTTTCCAACCTTGTCTGGACGGTATTCAACCTTACCTGCTTTGATTTCCTTAACTGCCTTAGCAACATCCATAGTTACTGTACCAGTCTTAGGGTTTGGCATTAAGCCCTTAGGTCCTAGAACACGTCCTAGCTTACCTAATTGACCCATCATATCTGGTGTAGCTACGATAACATCGAAATCAAACCAACCTTGGTTGATCTTGTTGATCATATCTGCTTCTCCAACATAATCAGCGCCAGCCTCTTGAGCTTCTTGTTGCTTTGCACCACGGCATAATACTAAAACCTTTTGAGTTTTACCAGTACCATTAGGTAATACAATAGCACCACGAATGTTTTGTTCAGCCTTACGTGGATCAATGTTTAAGCGGAATACTACATCAACTGTTGCGTCAAATTTAACTGTTGAAGTCTTAATTGCTAACTCTAAAGCTTCCTTTGCATTGTAAGCCTTTGACTTATCAACTAACTTAGCAGCTTCAACGTACTTTTTTCCTCTCTTCATGTTTATCCTCCTAAAATGTGGTTAAGCGGGAATTCCTCCCACAAGTTTTAGGTCGTTTTCACAACCTAGAAAATTAGTCTTCGACTACAATGCCCATGTTCTTAGCAGTACCACAAATGATATTTGTAGCTGCTTCAATGTCGTTAGCATTAAGGTCAGGCATCTTCATCTCAGCAATTTCTCTAGCTTTTTGTCTAGATATCTTTGCTACAGTATGCTTCTTTGAGTTTTCAGAACCCTTCTGAATTCCAGCAGCCTTTAATAATAAATCTGATGCTGGTGGAGTATGCACAACGAATGTGAATGAACGGTCCTCATAAACTGAGATTTCTACTGGTAATGTATATCCCATCTTATCCTTTGTAGCGTCATTGAACTGAGAACAGAATCCTGGAATATTAACTCCTGCCTGTCCTAAAGCTGGACCTACTGGTGGAGCTGGATTAGCTTTACCGGCTGCAATCTGTAGTTTTACAACCTTTACGACTTTCTTAGCCATAATAATTTCCTCCTTGTTTTCAATGATGTGGTATTCAGACTAATCTTTTAATTAGTCCTCCCATCAGTGTATGATTACATACACGTGCTTTTACATTATACCAAAGCATAATGTTCAAGTCAAACATATTTTTAATTTTTTTTAAGTTGTGATAAAAACAAATTTTATAACAAAAAAGACTATAAATGCTTAATGCAAATACAGTCTTTAAGTATTCTAAACCTTTCTTAATTTAACCTTACCGCCTACACCCTTAGAGAATCTCTTAATAGCTTCAGTTGCATCTGGATCACCCTTTTGAGCAGCTAAACGATACCATTTATAAGCATCATCTACATTAATTAAAGATACACCAATACCCTTTTCTAAGCAGTCACCTAAACGATACATTGCATAAGGATCACCAAGCTCGGCAGCCTTTTGCCACCAGAATTTAGCAGTAACTAAATCTGGATCCATATATTCATCCTTAGGATCAGTTAAATTTTCAGCTAGGTGAATCATCGCATCAATATTACCTGCATTAGCGGCCTTAGTCCACCAGCCAATCGCAGTTTGTTCATTCTTTAATACACCATCACCCATATGATAACATTCAGCTAAAGCATTTTGAGCAACTGGATTTCCCTCATTTGCAGCCTGAGTGAAATATGAAACAGCCTTTTTCATATCCTGTTCAACATCAACACCAGTATAATATTTCATACCTAACTTAACCTGAGCATTAATATTACCTGCCTCAGCAGCTTGCTCATAGAAATTCATAGCTAGGCCTGTACACTGTAATGTACCCTCACCTTTAGCGTAGCAATCTGCAATCTTTTCCATACAAACAGGGTCACCATTTCTAGCTCCCTCTAGATATAATGTTGCAGCACCCTTCATTTTACCTAATAGGGCGTAACATTCACCTGCTTCTCTTTGAGCATCAACAACACCAGATTTAGCAGCATGAACTAACCACTGTGTCGCTCTAGGTACGTCTTTTGTAATACCTTCGCCTCTTAAATATGCTAATCCTAAATAATATTGGCTTAGGGGGTGAGCATATTTTGCAGCCTCAGTAAACCAGGCAACTGCCTGTGTTGAATCCTGCATAATACCTGTACCTGTTAAATAGCTCATACCTACCATGTATGCAGCCTCTACATTTTTATTAGTAGCCGCTGTCATATATAATTGGAAGGCTTCTTTAACATTTTTAGTACAGCCCTTTCCATTATATAAAAGGTCTGCTAGATAATATTTAGCGTCGTAATTCATAACATCATTCTTTACAACAGTCTCAAACATAGGATAGCATTCCTTAAATTTTTCATCATTATATAATTCTAATGCACGCTTATATACACCACGATATTGGTTAATAACGTACTCTGCCATAAAAACCACCACACTTTTATAAGTAATACATAATATAATTTTACTTTAAAAAAGAATAAAAGGCAAGAATACCAATTATTCTTGCCTATATAAATTCTATAGATCGTTAATATCAGTTTCCTCATATCCTACTTGGAAATCTTGATTATCATCATCTGATTCCTCGCCAATCTCCTTTAGATATGATTCATGCTCCTCATTTTCCTTAGCTTGGTCTAATACATCACTATATAAATTGTCATCCTCAGGTCTATGCTCACATGTGAATGATTCTTCCTCTAGGATACCAGTACCTGCAGGGATTAAACCACCAATGATTACATTTTCCTTTAAGCCTTGTAATGTATCAACCTTACCTTGGATAGCAGCTGATGTTAAGATTCTTGTAGTCTCCTGGAATGAAGATGCAGATAAGAATGAATCTGAAGCTAAGGCAGCCTTAGTAATACCTAATAATAATTGCTTAGCAACTGGTAATTCACCATGATTTCTAATAGCACCCTTAACAGCGTCATTGAAATCGAAGATTGAAACATCCTTACCTGGAATTAAGTTAGTATCACCTTCAGAGTCAACCTTTACCTTTCTCATCATTTGACGAACGATAATTTCGATATGCTTATCAGAAATTTCAACGTCCTGAGAACGGTAAACCTTTTGAACCTCTTCTACTAAGTACTTTTGAACAGCCTCAGCATTTAATACTCTTAATAATTCCTTTGGATGGATTGAACCACGCATTAATCTTTCGCCACGCTTAACCTCACTACCACGTGAAACTAATAATTCAGATGTTGCATCTACTGTATAAGACTTCTCTTCACCAGTAACCTCATTCTTAATTACAATAGCCTTACCAGCCTTTGTATTAGTAATTGATTCAACAACACCATCGATTTCAGTAATAGTAGCCTTACCTTTTGGCTTACGTGCTTCGAAAAGCTCTTGAACTCTTGGAAGACCTTGAGTGATATCGGCAGTTGAAGCAACACCACCAGAGTGGAATGTTCTCATTGTTAACTGTGTACCTGGCTCACCAATTGATTGAGCAGCAATTGTACCAACAGCTTCACCAACCTCAACAACCATGTTAGTTGCAAGGTTACGTCCATAACACTTCATACAAACGCCAGTCTTAGCCTCACATGTAATGTTAGAACGAATGTATACATATTCAAGGTTAGCTTCACCAATCTTATCAGCTTTAGCCTCATCGATTAGCTCATTTCTCTTAACGATAACCTCGCCAGTTTCAGGATTGATAACATCCTTAGCTGCGAAACGTCCAATACATCTATCCTTTAGCTTAACGACAACCTTTGGTTGACCGTTTTCTAAATTGTTTTCATCAACAATCTTTGTAATCTTAAAGCCGTTTTCAGTACCACAATCCTCAGTTGAAATAACAACATTTTGAGATACGTCTACTAAACGTCTTGTTAAGTAACCAGATTCTGCTGTCTTTAAGGCAGTATCTGTAGAACCCTTTCTAGAACCGTGTGTAGAAATGAAGAATTCAGCAACTGATAATCCTTCACGGAAGTTAGCCTTAACTGGAACTTCGATAGTTTCACCGGCAGTATTAGCCATCAAACCACGCATTCCGGCAAGCTGTGCGAAGTTAGATCTAGAACCTCTTGATCCTGATTCAGCCATCATATAAATATGGTTGTTAGACTTCTTAAATGCTTCCCAAACACCAGTTTCAATTTCAGATCTTGCTGTTGACCATTCAGCCTCAACAAGCTTCTTTCTTTCCTTACCAGTAACAACACCCATTTCATAGAACTTATTGATTTGGTCAACCTTCTTATCAGCTTGAGCAATTCTTTCTTCCTTACCATCGTATTTAATAACGTCGGCCATAGAAATAGTGAATCCGGCAATTGTAGAATACTTGAAACCTAAATCCTTGATTCTATCAAGCATAATTGAAGTTTCAGTAATCTTAAATCTCTTGAATACCTCAGCAATGATTCTTGCAATATTCTTCTTAATGAATGCTTTAACTGGTTCAGAAGCGATTAATCTATCATAAGAACCCTTAATATCATTCTTATCTAAGAAATACTTTAAAGGAGTAGCCTTTGTTAAGTTCTCCTCAGTTGCCTCATTTAAATAAGGGAATTCCTTAGGAAGAATATTATTGAAAATCATCTTACCTAATGTTGTAAAGATATAATTTGAAGGTAATTTTACATTACTGAACTTTGATTCAGGTAAGTAATTAATATCAATGAAAATTCTTGTATGTAAAGTAATATAGCCATTCTTATAAGCCATATATGCTTCATCGAAGTTACTATAGAAATGACCTTCATTCTCTTCACCCTTAATTTCCATAGTTAAGTAATAGTTACCTAAAATCATATCCTGAGATGGAGTAACTACTGGCTTACCATCCTTAGGGTTTAAGATGTTATTTGAAGCTAACATTAATAATCTAGCTTCTGCTTGTGCCTCTAAAGATAGAGGTACGTGGATAGCCATCTGGTCACCATCGAAGTCTGCGTTAAATGGAGTACATACTAATGGGTGAAGTCTAATAGCCTTACCTTCAATTAATACTGGCTCGAATGCTTGGATACCAAGTCTATGTAATGTAGGGGCACGGTTTAATAATACTGGGTGCTCTCTAATTACAGATTCAAGAATTGTCCAAACACTAGAATCCTGATTTTCAACTAGCTTATTAGCAATGGCAATTGAATTACCATTTCTAACTAATTCTCTTAATACAAATGGCTTAAATAATGTTAATGCCATTTCCTTTGGTACACCACATTGATACATTCTTAATGATGGACCAACAACGATAACTGAACGTCCTGAATAGTCAACACGCTTACCAAGTAGGTTTTGACGGAAACGTCCTTGCTTACCCTTTAGCATATCAGATAAGCTCTTTAGCTTATGAGCCTTGTCTAAATTAGACTTCTTGCCTCTCTTAGAGCCATCGATTAATGCATCAACAGCCTCTTGAAGCATTCTCTTCTCATTCTTTGTAATTAAATGAGGAGCATGCTGCTCATATTGCTTCTTTAAACGATTATTTCTATTTAAAATTCTTCTATATAAATCATTTAAATCTGTAGTAGCGAATCTACCACCCTCTAATTGAACCATAGGTCTAATTGCAGGTGGAATAACAGGAAGAATATCTAATACCATCCATTCAGGCTTATTGTCTGAATGTAAGAAATCCTCAACAACCTCAAGCTTTTTGATAGCCTTATCTCTCTTTTGCTTTGAGTTTTGCTTTAATTCTCTTCTTAAATTTCTTTCTTCCTTTTCAAGATCTACATCTTGTAAAAGCTTCTTAATAGCATCAGCACCAGTTAATGCTTGGAATCTCTTTGAGCCATATTTTTCAACTAATAAAGAATATTCCTGCTCAGAAAGTACATCCTTCTTCTTTAAAGGCTCATTGTTAGCCTTAACGATACCATTACCTGGATTAATAACGATATAAGATGCTAAATATACAATATCATCTAATTCCTTTGTCTTTAAATCTAATAATGTAGCAATAGGAGATGGTGCGTTTCTTAAATACCAAGTATGAACTACAGGAGATGCTAACTTGATATGACCCATTCTCTCACGTCTTACCTTAGATTCAGTGATTTCAACACCACACTTCTCGCAGATTTTACCCTTATCATTAGAGCGCTTAGACTTACCACAAGCACATTGATAATCCTTAGAAGGTCCGAAAATCTTTTCACAGAATAATCCATCTGGTTCTGGCTTTAAAGTACGATAGTTAATAGTTTCATGCTTTAAAACCTCACCATAAGACCAAGATAATATTTCTTCAGGAGAAGCTAAACCAATTTTAATATACTTATATTGTTTACTCATTTCGCTTACCTCCTATTATTCTTCATCCTCAAAAACTAAGCTGTTGTCAACATCGTCTTCCTTATTTTCATCAGCCTTTAATGTATTGTCAATGAAATTATAAGAAACTCTATTATTTACAACTTCCTTAATTTCTGAATCTACGATTGAACGATTTACTTCGTTTTCACCGTTATTATTAATTAATTCAACATGCATACCAAGTGATTGGAATTCACGAGTTAATACTCTGAATGATTCAGGAAT
>DJXM01000066.1 GCA_002449755.1 Caryophanales bacterium UBA7004 | reverse complement strand
GATTTTGCTACACCTCTTCCTTCACTCATAGGATTGCTCCTAACGGCTTGAGGTTCGCTACACTTGGCGGTAAATACCCGTGACTGGACTTTCGCCAGCAAGATTAGTGCCATGCCCGGCACACAACAAAAGATTCTCAAAATGTTAATCATAATGAGAATCTTATTATTTTATTTAATATCCTTTATTACTTAACATAAGTAGTAATAGTTGCATCCATCTTTTCATTTAATCCCTTAGTCCAAGTAGCTTCACCACTTGAAATTGCAATATACATCTTATTGCCACTCATAGGATATTTAGATAAGAATTCTCCTACTCTTTCTGCATCTAATCCCTTATGAACACTTACAGAACCACCTGTTGTATTATCAAATACTACAATAAAGTTAACAGTTTCTACAGTAAATTCACCACTAACTGTTAATTTAGTATTTGTATCTAAAGTAGTCTCCTTCTTGCTTTGGATAGCCTCATTACCATAATTAAAAGTTGCTCCTAAATCATTCATAATGTCAACTCTTAATTTCTTATCTCCCATAAATGTAAGATAATTAACTGAAGATGATGGAGTAGCGTCACCATTATCTGAGCCAGTATTTGTGTTAGTATTTACTGGCTTTGGATCTGTATCTGTTTTAGTTCCTTCATCACCACAAGCTGTTAATGCAAATGTAAGTGCTAAAGCACCTGTAATACCTAATAAAACCTTCTTTAATTTCATATTTCTTTTCCTCCTAAATTTAATATTAATATTGTAAAATGCTATATTAATTAGCCTTATTCTACCATTTTACTTGCAACAAAAGTGCAACAAAAAAGGAATAAAACAAAAAAAATATGAATTTTATTAATAATTAAATTGCATAAAACTCTTTTCATTTATTTAAATAAATGATATATTTATAAATGTTTTTCGGAGGATAAAATATGAAATATAGCTTTAGAAACGATTATTCAAGCATAGCCCATAAAAAGGTATTAGAAAGATTAATAGAATGCCAAAATGAGCAAAATATAGGCTATGGCGAGGATACACATACATTAAATGCCAAAAAGATTATTCAAGATAAAATTAAAAATAAATCAGAGGTCTTCTTCTTAGTAGGAGGAACTCAAACAAATATGACAATAATCGATCATATCTTAAAACCATATGAGGCTGTTATAGCCGCATCAACAGGACATATCAATGTCCATGAAACAGGCGCTATTGAAGGAAGAGGACACAAGGTTTTAACATGCAATACTACTGATGGCAAGCTAAATCCAAGCATGGTTTTAGAAATATTAAATAATCACACTGATTATCATATGGTTAAACCTAAGATGATTTATATTTCTAATACAACTGAGGTAGGTTCTTATTACACATTAAGTGAATTAAAGGCATTATATAAATGTGCCCATGATAATGATTTATATTTATTTTTAGATGGTGCTAGATTAGCATCAGCACTAGCTATATCTGATATAGATTATCCTGATTATGCTAAATATACTGATGTATTTTATATCGGCGGAACTAAAAACGGAGCATATTTAGGTGAGGCAGTAGTTATTAACAACAAGAATTTAGCAACAGAATTCCAATATTCTATAAAGCATAATGGTGCTATGCTAGCTAAAGGCTTTGTGGCATCAATTCCATTTGAGGTATTAATGGAAGGTAATTTATATAAGGAAATTGGTTCATTAGAAAATGAATGTGCAAACTATATTACTCAAAAATTAAAGAGCTTAGGATATAAATTCTATTCTGATTCTAAAACAAATCAAATATTTGTTATTGTTACAAATGAATTAGCAAATTATATTAAAAAGGAATATGATTTTGAAATTTGGAATAAAATAAATGATAATGAAGTTGCAATAAGATTAGTTACTTCTTTTACTACAACATTAGAAATATCTAAAGAATTTATTGAATATTTGAAGCAATACAAATAAAAAAAGGTCACCGACCTTTTTTATTTTTCTAATAGCTTTTCCATCCAAATCATATTATACCAGGTATTAAATTTATAGCCACATTTAGTAAATAATCCATTTCTTTTATATCCTAAATGTTCATGAAATTCTTCACTATTATTATTTAAATATTTATCGATAGCTACTGGAGATGCTATACATGCATATAGATTTCTAATTTCTTTTTCCTTTAATCTTTTTTCTAATTCATTATATAATAGCTTTCCATATCCTTTTTTTAATGAATCTTTATCTAGATAAATAGTAACCTCATTAGAAAATCTATAGGCTTCTCTTTTGTTTAATTCATGTGAATAAGCATAGCCTTTAATAATTCCATCCTCTAATAATACAATATATGGAAATTTAGCTGATATTTCTTTTATTCTATCCTTAAATTCAGTTATGCCTAATTTATCTATTTCAAATGTAATAGCTGTATTTTCAATATAATAATTATAAATATCAACTAATTCTTTTGCGTCATCTAATTTAACATTTCTAATTTCAATCATATAAATATCCTACTTATTCAAAAAATCCTTTAATTTATCTAAATTTTCTAAGCAATTAACATAGCCTAAAACATAGATTTCCTTTAATTTATCTAAATCTCCCTCAAGCATTTTTACATCTAGCTCTCTAGATGGTGCTATAACAAAGATTTTACCTTCCTTTTCTAATCTATCTAATTCATCACAAAGCACATTATAATCCTCATCTGTTTTAGATAAATTATAAGCAAATTTAGGATATTTAGAATATATTCTTTTTGTATATCTATATCTTTTTTCAAAATTAGGCTTACATCTAAAGCCTCTATCTCTTGTTCTAACGACAATTATTTTCTTATAGCCTAGGCTTTCAGCAAATTTATAAGGAATTCTATCTGCACATCCTCCATCCATATAATGCTCACCATTAATAACAATAGGCTTAGAAATATATGGTAATGTCGCAGATGCCTTAACTGCATTTATAAATGAAAGCTCCTCATTTTTAAAATAGACAGCCTTTCCATCCTCCATTTTAGTCGCAACAGCGTATAATTCACCTTTAGCATTTAATAATTTATATAAATTTAATGGTGGAATAAAAGGCAAATTTGAAAAGATAAATCCTAAATTTATAATAGATTTTCGTTTACTTTTTAAAAATGCATTAATGCCTATATAACGCTTATCATGACGATATCTTAAATTAATATGAGCACTTCTTCCTGCTTGACCTGAATAATAATTAATACCATTTAACGCACCAGCTGAAACTCCGATGACACATTTAAAGCTTAAGCCATTTTTCAAAAGGCAATCTAAAACTCCCTCCTGGTAAAATGCTCTAAAGGCACCACCCTCTAAAATAATAGCCGCATCTGTTAGGTCATTATCGACACTTATTAATTCAATATCCTTTAATAATTCGTTATAATTATGTTTTGTTTCGTGTATCTTATTTATTTTCATAAAGCACCATATTAATAATTAAAAACTATTTTACTTCTATTTCTTCTTTTATTTCAGTATTTTCTTCATTTTGAGGTAAATCATTTAATTCATCCTCATCCTTTATTTCATCCCATGATGGCTCTAATTCCTCTTCCTTAGATAATTCAATGCCACGCTTAGTCTTTTTCATTATACCATTAATAATAAATCCTGATGAGAAAATTAATGCTGTAACAAGCCATCCTGCAATTATTTCGGCAGCTAAATTATAATTAGTATCATACCTAAATCCATTTCTAATTAAAATGACAAATTGCCATACTAACAAGAATACTAAAGCAAGTGGGGCTAGGAATTTAATAGATGTTAAAAACCACCATTTAGGCATTTTAAATTTATTAGTATTCTTATTGATTTCATCTAATACCTTCTTAGGTTTAAAGAACCATCCTACAATTATAGTTTCTAAAATACCTATGATAATTAGAGTATATTGATTTGTCCAATTATCAACTATATCTAAATAACCAACACCCGCACCAGTTATATAAATTATTGAAATAAATGCCGCTACAATTGCGATAGTAAGTGTTGTCTTTCTTTTTGGTAATTTAAATTTATCACTTACTGATATTGCAATACCCTCTAAAATAGAAAATGCTGAATCGATGGCAAGTGTACAAAGCATAAAATAGAATACAAAGCCAAATATTGCATTTATAGCACCAACTGATGTTAAATTAACAATCGCAGTTGGGTAAATAATATATGCAGTTGCTATACCAGATGCACTCATATTATCAACTGTTTGTCCTGTAGAATACATTGTTGTAAATAAAACAATACCTGATAAAACAGAAATAGCTAAATCACTAAATGCAATAATAATTGAATCTACTGCAATATTAGAGCCCTTCTTTAAATAAGAGCCATATGCAAACATAATTGCCATCATTATAGATAAGCTATAAAATGATTGACCCATCGCATTTACCCATAATTCTACATCTAAAAATTCACTCCAATTAGGAACAAATAATTTAGATAGTGCTTCTCCTAAATGTGGGTTATTAATAAATCCTTTAATTGCTAAAATAAGTAGCATTATAACTGGTAAAAATACAGTGTATTTAACAACCTTACCAACCTGTGATGCGCCATTTCTTATGCATCCATAAATAAATGCCCATGAAACTCCTAAGCAGACTAATAACAAAACACTAATCTTTCCACCATCACCTAAAAATGAAGTTTTGAATGTAGCACCGATTGTATCAGCCCATAATGTAGATGCAGTTTCAGGTGTTGAATTTGTTGTTGCAAATTTATATGCTAATACACACATTAAAATACACCAAGCAAATACAACTGCATAATATGTTAATATAACAAATGCATTCGCAACAGATGCCCAGCCAACAGGCTCTGCCTTTTTATTGATAGTTCGCATTGCCTTAGGGGCTCCACCCTGTGTCTTTCTACCAATAGCTGTTTCCATCATTAAAAGTGGAATACCTAAACTAACCATACAAATGATATATGCCATTAAGAATGCTCCACCACCATATTTAGCACATAAGCCAGGAAATCTCCATGCATTTCCTAATCCTACTGCTGATCCTATAGATGCTAAAATAAATGCGGTTCTGTTTGTCCATTTATCTCTCATTTAAACCACTCTCCAAAAATAAACACAAAAAGATTATATCATAACCAGAATATTTTTTAAATTCAAGCCGATTCTTCTGCTTATGATATAATCTACAATTTTTTTATTGTTTATTATTTAATCATCATTCAAATAATCCTTGACGCTTTCTTGGAAGGAATTATTTATAAAATCATTTATATCATTTAAATCATTAATTATCGAATTCATTTTTCTTAATGTAGCCTGGGGCTCCTTAAAATTCTTATTAGATTCAAAAAATTTAATACAAGAATTTGAAAATGCTAATATCTTCTCTACAAATGTCTTTCTATCATTCATGAGCATTACAAATCTTTTAAATTGATTTAATGCTCTAATTAAATTAGATGAGAATTCAGTTAAATAATGCTCTAGCCCGAATTTCTTACATAATTCAGTATTTATTTTAGCAACTAAATTAACATTCTCCTCATATTCAATCATCATTATATTAACACCGCTTAAATCCATAGAATCACTCCCTTACTTTAATAATTCTAAAGAAATAAAATACAAATGGTATAGATATTAAGGCTGTTATTAAATCAGATAAAGGCTGAGTTAAGCATAGTCCTACCTCATTTAATGTTCCTTCTAGTAAAAACACTAAAGGTGTATAAACTAATCCCTGTCTTAAGGATGCTAGGAATGTTGCGCTCTTAGAATATCCTATTATTTGAAGAGACTGATTAATGGTTGTTGACATACCTAAGAATATTAAGGATATGGCTAAATATCTAACAGATGCCTCACCATATTTAATTACCTCTTCACTATCTGAAAATATATTAATTAAAGCATTAGGGAATAATATAAATGTTAAAGTAAATATACTACAAATAATAGTTTCTACTATTAAAACAAAATAGAAGGCTTCCTTAATTCTTTTAAATTTACTAGCACCATAATTATATCCAACAACAGGCATATAACCTTGTCCTACTCCTACTATTATATTTCTTACAATCATATAAAGCTTTGCTGTAATACCAAGGGCAGCCACAAGTGAGTCTCCATATGGTTTTGCTAGAAAATTTAAAATAATATTAGAGGTTGTAGCGAAGCCCTGACGGAATAATGTAGGCATTCCACGCTTTAATGCCTCTAAATAGCTTTTTATATCCTTGGTTAAATATTTTATATTAATCTTACATAAAGTCTTATTAAACAAGAAAAATGAAGATAAAATCAAAAAGCTAATGATTTGAGAAATCATAGTTGCAAGGCCCGCTCCTGATATTCCCATATCAAATGCGTAAATAAATAATGGATCTAATCCTATATTTAAAATACCACCAAATGCTAGGCCAATCATCGAAAGCTTAGCCTTTCCTTCATTTCTTAATATATTATTCATTATGAATGATATCATCATAAATGGAGATGCTATAAATATCCATCTAGCATATAAAACAGCATATGGCTTTGAAGTTTCTGATGCTCCAAGTAGGGCCATAATTTCGGAATTAAATATAATTCCAAAAATCAAAAATAAAATACCTAATATTAAGCCCATTAATATTCCTTGACTAGAATATTTAGAGGCTTCCTTTTCTTTTTTATTTCCTAATGCTATAGATATTAATGACCCACTTCCCATGCCTATTGTAAAGCCAATAGATTGAATTAGAGTCATTAGTGAAAATACGACACTAATTGCCGCACTTGCACTATCATCTATTCTTGAAACAAAGAATGTATCAGCGACATTATATATTGCAGTAACAAGCATACTTATTACAGTTGGTATTGCTAATAATGTAACTAATTTCTTAACATTTGTTTCAGTCATCTTTTCATATTGTGTCATTTATATCACTTACTTTATACATGTATTTTTATTATATTTAGGATCTAAAACTATTTCCTTTAATTTCTTAATATCATCATTTATTGATTCATTAATTAATCTTTCTAATTCAAAATATTTTTTTACCTCTTCTTTAGAATATAGTTCCTTCTTCTTAAGAGAGAATTCTCTTCTCAAATTTTCCAAATTAGGATAATAGGCTCCATATTTAGAAGCCTCTAAATATTTTGATTCTAATGTTTTAAAGGAAATAATTTCATTCTTATATTTAGCATCAATTATTATTTTTAATTCTAGTAATCTTTTAAATTCATCTTTAGTTGTAATATCTTTTACATAATCATCTACTATATTTTCCATATTAACACCATTCATGGTTAATTATAGCATATCATTTCCTAGTTTTTTACATTTAATTATGCTATAATTTTAGCGGTGATAATTATGTACAAAAAGGAAGATATAACTATTGAGGGAAACCCAATATTAAGAGAAAAATGTGATAGAGTAAGATTTCCTCTTACTAAGGAAGATAAAGAAACATTAAAGCAGCTACACGAATATATGGTCGTATCAGAAATAGATGAATTAGTTAAAAAATATGATATTAGACCAGGTGTAGGTATTGCCGCCCCACAGGTTGGAGTTAAAAAGAGAATGTTTGCGATGAACTGTACTGACTTCCTAGATGAGAAGCAAACAAAATATTCTTATACTGTAATTAATCCTGAAATCATTGCAAAATCTGAATTAATGGTTTATTTACCTGGTGGTGAGGGATGCCTTTCAGTAAATAGGAATACTGAAGGATTAGTAACACCAAGACATTATAAAATAATTGCTAAATGTGCTCTATTTGATACTATAACTGAAAAAGTTAGAAATGTTAAATTAACATTAGAAGGATATCCAGCAATTGTTTTCCAGCATGAAAACGATCATTTAGATGGAATTATGTATGTTGATAAGATGTTTAAGCCTGAGGAATTAGATTCTAAGATTTTACCTTTATACACTGTAGATGAAGGTGAAGATGAGGAAGAAGAAACTGAATAATTTAAAAAGCATTTATCTACCATTATGGCTTGATAAATGAGAATATTAAAATATATATAGTGTTGATATTAAATCCAAAATATAGATGGTGTAACTCTATCTCCAAACACAAAGGGGTGAAAAGGGGGAATGTGTCCCCCTGGAATCCTATGAATAAATATAAAAGAAAAACTCCTTGTTATATAATATGTTTGCTTAAGACTATTATATGAAAGGAGTTTTTGTTATGGACTATGAAGCCCAAAAAAGAT
>DJXM01000057.1 GCA_002449755.1 Caryophanales bacterium UBA7004 | reverse complement strand
CAGCATATAATGCATTAACAGCAGACCAAAAGGCATTAGTTAAGGATGTAAATACATTAACAAATGCTGAGGCAGCTTATACTAAGCTAGAAACTGATAATACAAAGGCTCAAGCTGTAGTAGAAAAGATTAATGCAATCGGTGATGTTCAATATAATGATCAAACAAAGGCAAAGATTGATGCAGCAAGAACTTCTTATAATGCATTAACAGCAGATCAAAAGGCATTAGTAAATAATACTAATACATTAACAAATGCTGAAGACTTATATGCAACAAAGAAGACAAATGCTGATGCAGCAAAGGCAGTAGAAGCAAAGATTAATGCAATTGGTAAGGTTCAATACAATGCTCAAACAAAAGCAAAGATTGATGAAGCAAAGAAAGCATACAATGCTTTAACAGCTGACCAAAAGGCATTAGTAACTAATAATCAAACATTAACAAAGGCAGAAGCTACATATGATGATGTAGAAGCTGTATACACAAAGATTAACGCAATTGGAACTGTTGAATATACAGATTCAAGCAAAGAAGATATTGATAAAGCAAGAGAAGCTTATAATTCATTATCTGATGAAGAAAAAGCATTAGTAACAAATGCTAAGACATTAACTCAAGCAGAAGCTCAATATACAAAGCTTGAAAATGAGAACAAGACTTCAACAACATGGACAATTGGATTAAGTGTAGTTGGTGGTGTAATATTATTAGGTGCTGTTGTAGTATTAGTAATTTATCGTAAGAAGGAAGGAAAGGCTGAAGCTTAATCCTTAATATGATAAAAAATAAATGTAGGGGCAATCCGTTTGGATTGCCTTTATTTAATATGGTAATTTACACTTATTTGTCATTTGTACAAATACTTGAAATTTGTCCTATTAACAATTATAATATTTATATATAAATACTTTTCGAAAGGTGTTTTTATTATGGCATTTTATAAGAAGAAAAAAATCGAAGAAGAAAATTTTAATAATGAACCTAATGAAGAAAGCCTTGAGAATGATTCTGAATTTGATCGTCACAGTATGGAAACTGTTGTCAATAGAGTTAAGGGTGGCTTAGTTGGTGAATATAAAATATTAGATGAAACAATCAATAAGCCAATGTTTAAGCAAGGAGACATTGTTTGTTTTAGAGCCCCTGCTAGATTACAAAAGGGTGATTTCGTTTTATATGCAATTGATGTTGAAAAAGAAGAATATGCAATAAGAAGAATCATTAAATTTATTGAAGATGATATTTATGTTGCAGGTGACCATGAATCTGAATATCACGTTATAAAGCGTGATGATGTAGTTGCTAAGGCTATATCTAGAGAAAGAAAAAATAAATGGTTAACATTAACTGGTTTTGCTAAAAAGAAGAGATTCTATGTATTTAAAAAGGTATCTTTAGCAAGATTAAGATTAGGTAATAGAGTTAGAACTAATGAGGATGATATTAACAGTGATGCATTTGAACAGGCAATGCAAAATGTTAATGCTCAGCAGCAGGCGGTTCAGGAGAAACCAAAATATGTTATTACAATTGACCTTGATTCTGACTTAGCTTCATTCTTAAATCCAGATGATTTAGCAAAGGAATGGCTAGAGGCTGAAAAAGAGCAGCAAGCTGCTGAAGAAGAGGTTGAGGCAATTTATGTTGATGAATATGGTAATCCTATTAGTAAGGAAGAATATGAAGAATTATATGGTTCTGTAGAAACTGAGGAAGAAGCAGATTCTGAAGAGGAAGAGGAATCAGAGGAATCTGAAGAGACAGAAGAAAAAAATGAAGAGCCTGAAGAGGATTTACAAATAGGAATCGAAGATGATGATTTATAAAAGCCGAATTTCGGCTTTTTCTTTTCATAAATAATACTTGAAAGCAATTATTAATATATTTAAATTGTTGGTTATTTAATTGTATAATGTTTAATTTTCCAAACAGATGTTAACAATTATTTTCATCATTTTCAATGTAAATGTTTTCAGTAAAAACTATGTTGTGTAAATAAAAAAAATTGTTTGTTATAATAGCAATGGTTTTTAAAAACAAAGGAGGAAAAAAGTTTTTATGAAAATTAGAAAGATTAAATTATCATTATTTGCAACTGTTCCAGCTTTAGCAATTATTGGTTTAGCTAGCTGTGGTGAGACATCATCTACAGATAACAAGAAACCTGAAAGAGTAAAGCCAAATACTGTTAAGACAACTCATAATTATGTAGAGGCTCCTGAAGCTCCAACTTATGATGGAGTAGGCGGAGAGGTTGATATTTACATTAACTATGCTGCAACATCAGGTGTTTCAAGAGCTGAAAATCAAGCAACAGTTAATGACCCTATTACAAATGAACAAATCGCTCCAGGTGTTATGTTGCCTACATGGAAGGCATTCCAATCATATACAAACACTACAATTAAGGATGCAACTGATTATTCAAAGTCAAGTGATGCATTAGTATGGACTGCTGTAACAACTAATAATTTCAAGTCTGAAACAAGAAATTCAAATATTGATTTAATATATAATACAACATCTAATTTCAGTGATAATACTGATAAATTCTTAGCATTAAATAGCTTCATTGAAGATGGTAAGATGCCTAACTTCAAGGAATACTTAGATAAGAACCCTGATGTTAAGAAGATGATTGAAAAGAGTGGTAAGATTTACTTTACTCCATATTTCGATGGTCAAGATGATATCGAAAGAATGTTTGTTATGGATACTGCTTTAACTCAAGAGGTTTTAGATGCAGCTGATGGTTGGGATACTACTACAACAAATGGTGGTGCTAATCCATCTTCAAATGTAGTTCAAGGTGCATTCTATAAGCCATTTATGGATGATAATTATAATTATGCTTCTAATACTACAGTTAAAGTTTTATACAAGAATGAGGCTAAGGATGTTACAGTTGTTAAGACTACTAACATTATTAAGCAACAAAATGAAATCTTAAATAATGGTTGTACAGGTAAGCAATTAGCTGAACAATTCATCAATTATATCAAAACTGCATACAAGAATTTCTTTGATGCAGGATATTATAAGAATCCTTCAGATTTATTTATTTCTGAATCAGCAGCTTACAATACTGATGAATTAATAGCTTTAATGAGAGTTGTAAAGGCTAATCCAGGTATGATTTCTGGTAAAGCTGATGCTGAAATAACAACATTCTTCCCAAGAGCTGCATCAAACAACCGTATCGATAACATCTATGATTTAGCTCAAATCTGGGGTGTTCAAGGTTTAGATGGTGAAAATGGTAACTTCTATATCGGTGGTGATGGTAAGGTACATGCACTTGAGACTACTCAAGCTTCATATGATGCATTAGAATATTTATCACAAATCTATGATGAAGGATTAATCCTAAAGGATTTCTATACTGATGCTAATAACCCTAATGGTAATAATACAGGATTCTTAGATAAGTTCTATAAGAAGACATTATCTGATTCAGCTTATGGCTTTATGATGTATGATTATGCTGCTGCAACTACAGCTGCAAATGATTTAAAGGATGGTATTGGTACAAGATCAACTGCTCGTAAGAATGGTTTTGAAACTGACTATCAATCAATGAGTTTAACTGGCGTTTTAGCTCCACTTACTTATTGGGCAACTGAATCTACTTGGAAGCCAACTGATTCAATTACATCTAAGACTGGTAAGACATTAACTAGATATTATGAATCTAACCGTGCTTTAAAGGGTAATTCTTGGGCAATTCCTGCTAACGCAGAAAATCCTGATGGCGCAGTAAGATTAATGGATATTATGTTCTCTGAATTAGGTCAAATGGTTAATAACTATGGTCCAACAGAGTATTGGCAAAAGCCAGATACAACTTCTGGTGATACAGTTACTGGTGCTTATGATGTAACAAAGGCATATGTATCAACAGATATGGTATACGGTGAAAAGAACCCAATCGTTTCTAATCAAGTAAAGGCATCTTTAGGTTCTCAATCTGGTGACTTCTGGTCATATTTCAGAGGCTACTTAGGTGCTACTCATGGTATTGGTAACGTTCGTCCTAAGGGTGTTAACTTACAAGCTACAAATGCTTATGCTCAAGCAGGTATAGCTTATGTTCAATCTGCATTCACTGTTGGTAATAATGGTGTTGCTGGTGATGGTACAGTATTAAAGTTAGCCACAATTTCTAAGGTTAAAGATTCTAATAATAACACAATTTACACTTGGAATACTTCAGTTCCTTCAGGATTTACAAAGTCTTACAAGGATAACGATAATAAGTATTCTGCAATTACTGGCTTCTGGGCTTCTGATAAAAAGAACACAAATGCTGGTTGGGTAAATGCTGTAACTCGTGGTCATACTAATAACATTAATTCAATCAAGATCTTCAATTCTCAAAAGGATACAGTTACTTTTGAGCAAGTATTAGGTCAAAAGGAAGATTTCAATAAGAATGCTTTATATACATATGCATTCTCTATTAACAACGATAATACATATGTTCCATCATATGCATTAACAGCTTAAATATAATTAAAATTGAGTTGTATCAATTGATACAGCTCTTTTTTTTGCACTTAAATACATTAAAATTCGCTTAATTTTAGCTTTTATAGAAATAAATGAGTATTTGATAGCAATTGATTAATAAATGAAAAATAAAGGGAATTTGACCTGTTTTTGAATAAATATGACATTTGAATGTTAATGATATTTTATAAAATTTGACTATTCGTATTCAGATATGAATTAATTCTTTAATAATTTCTTTTTAGATTAGTAATAACACTCCATGTATTTCATGTTAATGATAAATACAAAGATTTATATAGCTGACACATTAATGAATCAGAGTTTATTAGTTAATCTTTTCATTTTAGATAAGTGTGATAATCAATGATTATTTAGGGAATTTCAACTAGAATCTAAGGAAATTTTAATTAAATGATTGAATCTGATCACTATATAGAAGAAAAAGTAGTAGAATTAAATATGATTTCACACGACTATCTAATAATTAAAACTAAATTATATGTAAAATAATAACAAATTAAATGTTTTTTAATATTAGTTTAAATTTGAAATTATTTTTTTATCAAAAAATATGTGTTATAATATGATTAATACAACGTTTTAAGGAAGTGATTTTAATATGATTGTAGAGATTTTAGGTAAAAAAATCGAGGTAGCTAAGCCAACTAGAGTAATTGATCTATATGAAGACAAAGATAAAAAGTATCTATGCTGCTACGTAAATAATAAGCTAAAGGATTTAACCTATGTAGTTACTGATGATGCTAAAATTGATTTATTAGATATAACATCAATTGATGGAGCCAATACTTATCAGGCAACACTAAGATATGTAATTGCCATGGCAGTAAAAAATATCTATCCAAAGGCAAGAATAAGCTTTAATTATAGTATTTCAAGAAGTATTTTTGCATCAGTTAGTGGTATTGGAAAAGCTTTTTCTTTAAAAAATTTAGAGACTATAAAAAATGAAGTCGATAGAATTATTAAGGCTGATTATCCAATCAATTATGGAAAGATTTCAAAAGATGAGGCAATTAAGTATTTTGAAAGTATAGGCTATAAGGACAAAATAGAGGGTATAAAGTACCGTGTTCCTGATTGGGTTCATATAAATGAATGCAATGGATATATGGATTATCTTTATACATATTTGATGCCAAGAACAAGCTATTTAAATAACTATGAATTTAGCCTTTATTCACCTGGCTTTTTAATTAAATATCCACGTGTAGAATTGGATGGAAATATGCCTGAATTAGTTGATGAAAGAGTCTTTAGAGAAGCTTTAAAAGAAGCTAATGCATGGGCTCATAATGCTAAATGTGAGGCAGTATATCAGGTCAATAAAATTATTGAATCTAAGAAAGCCTTAGAGTTTATTAATATGTGTGAAACAAGACATAATAATCAGCTAACTCATTTAGGTGATGAGATAATCAAAAATATCGATAATATTAAGATTATTTGTGTTGCAGGACCATCTTCAAGTGGTAAAACAACATTTACAAATAGACTTAAAATTGAGCTTAAAACAAGAGGCTATGAGCCTTTGATGATCAGTATGGATGATTATTATATGCTTGATTATGATAAATACCCTAAGGATAGATATGGAAATCCAGATTATGAGAATATTCATTCTCTTGATTTAAAGCTTTTTGATGAGACTATTTTTAGCTTAATTCAAGGATTTGAAACAAAGCTTCCAAAGTACAATTTTAAGGCTAGAAAAAGGACTTTTTCAAAGCAAAAACTCGGAGAAAATCAACCAATTATTGTTGAAGGAATTCATGGCTTGAATAAGCTTATAGCTCCATCAATTCCTGAAGAAAATAAATTTAAAATTTATATAGCCCCAATTGCTCAAAATAGAATTGATGCGCATACACCAATATCAATTTCTGATATTAGATTACTAAGAAGAATAGTAAGAGATAATGTAACAAGAGGTAATGCTCCAATTGATACAATTAGGCAATGGAAATCAGTCAGAGATGGAGAATTTAAATGGATTTATCCTCATCAAAATAATGCCGATTTTGTATTTAATTCAGAGTTGTCATATGAAATATGCGTCTTAAGAAAGCATGCCTTACCATTGCTTGAGGCAATTAGCCCTGAAAGTGATTGCTATAGTACAGCAAGAAGACTAATAAAATTTTTAAGATACTATAACGAAATTAGTGATAAATGGGTTCCTTGCAATTCAATTTTAAGGGAATTTATTGGTGAATCTATATTTTACACTGACGATATCAAATAACGGACTAAAAAGTCCGTTTTTTAACGACTTAAAATATAGAATTTTAAAATTGATTTTGATATAATTAAAATGATGTATTGTGAGGTGAACAAGGTGAAATGTTTATCAAACTTGAGCAGATTAAATTATCCATCAGATTTAGTATTTGATATAGGAAAATTATATTCATTTAAGGGTAAGGATTTTTATTATGAGGATATCCTAAAAAGTGAATTAGATTCTAGAATAAAAAATACAATTGAGAAGGATACTTTGTATGCTGCAAAATTATTGAATCTAGATATTACTGATAGTAGATTAAAGCTAATTATAAAGAACGATTCTGAGCCTAGAGAAAAGGATGGCAAGAGGGATGAATTTATAGTTGTAAATCTAAAAAATGTTTTTAAAACAATCCAATCTAGAGGTACTAATCTAATTATCGATGATAATGAATTTTTACACTTAGCTGTAAAAATTTTTGAAGGATATAAGGATGTAAGATTTAGAACTGAGACAGTAGATGTACAGGTTAATCTTTTAAAAGAGAAAAAGGTTATCTCTAAGAGAGATATAATGAGCGAATGTATGAAGCTTTATATTAAGAGCTCTACAGATTTAAAAATAGAACCAACAATGGTTGCGGTAAATACTTATATTGATTTACTACATGAGAATTGCTTTGATTACGCAAATGAATTTTTATCATTAATGATAATGTATTGTTTACTTGTAAGTGAAAGATTTAATGTTTTTAAGTATGTAAGTTTTTTTGAAAAATATACTGAAATGAAGAGTGAATTTGACAATGCTACAGTAGCTGCTGGCTTCAATTGGGAGCATGGATATTCACAAACTGAGCTATTAACAAGAACGTTAATGAAGCTTATGCTTGAGGGCTATCAAGAGGTTGACAACATAGTTTCTGACAAGGTCTACGATAAGGGATTAAGAAAAATTGATGAAGTTCAGGGTATTATTATTCATTTCGAAAGTGATACTTTTACAAGAGCAGATATCAAAAAAGCAGCTCCATATTTATCTGATTCAACTATCAATAGAGCGCTTGAAAAGCTAAAGGATGAGAATAAAATTGAGTCAATGGGAACTGGTAGATCAGCTAAATGGATTAAGAAAAACACTTCAGAAATCATTAATTCTCGTTCTATGCAGATGAATATATTCTCATTACTAAACGACGAAAAATAACAAAATTAGAGGTTAAAAATGCTAAAAATTAACCTCTTTTTTTATTGCCAAAACTAGTACTGATTAAGGGGCTTAAAAGGGCAAAAAAATAAATTTCAAATTGTATCTAGTGTATAAAACTAGATAAAAGAATAAAAATAAATAGAATATACACAAATCAAAACTAGATAAATTTTGAACGAAAATTAAAGCAAAAATTAAGATAAAAATAGGACTAAAAATCTGAAAAAAAGATAATGAAATGGAATCTAAAAAGGACTAAAAATGAAATTTTAAAGAGTATAAAATAAAAAATCCGAAAGAGGCATAAACACCAAAATTAGGAAAACAATATCTCAAAATGAGAAAAATATCAGATCAAATTTTAGTCAAAAATAATAGATAGATTATAATCCATAAATCTAAAGATTAGAAGAAATATGTCAGGATCATTAATCAAAGTGAAAATAGGAATCATATTTTTAGTGCTTCGAATATGACATAAATAATGTATGAGAATTTGGTCATGGATTAGCATATGAAAAAATCTTTGATTCATAAATTTATGCCAAAAAAATCAAAAATCGGCTTAAAAATAGTGTTAATTTTTTATAATTATAGAAAGCTTTAAAACTATAGGTGAATGATCAAAAAATGCAAAAAACGGGCAAAAATAGCCTAAAAAATAACCTATTTTCTCTATGAACAAAAAGAGGTTAAATTGCGCCTATATAAGAGCAAAAAACAAAAAATTTCAAAACACAACTAGATTTAAAAACTAGATAAGCAGTTGAATATAAAAAGAATAAAGGTATATAAAAACTAGATTATTTTTGAAATAAATTAGTTTTAAAACGAGACGGTTAATTAACCGAAAACTTAAATCTCGATGCGTCAAAATTAAGACTAAAAATCTAATTATAGAAATTCACAATCATAAAAAATATTTTTAATTATGATTTTTAATAATAAGGTTTATATAAAGCACTAGATCATATAAAAATGACAGAAAATAATATTACAAAACACAACTAGTTTTAATTATTAGATTTTAGAGTTAACGAAATTACACAAAAATACAAGTTAAAACGATAACATAAATAATGTATTAATATTAATAAAAATTAGTAAAAATTAAAGACTAATAATAACGATTTGATTTGTATTATTATTGAAATTAATAATGAACAAAAATCAATTCAATTATTAAAATAATTAATTTTAAACAACTTAATAAAGAAATATACATTATTTTTGTTGTGATTGAAAACAAAATGAAAACGATTTCTTTCGTATATTTAGCATGCAAATAGCTATATTTTGACACTTATATATAGAAGAGAAGAAGAAGTGAAAAGCATCATTTTCATACAAGACATAAATAATGTATATATAGATATGACTAGTTTTCGGTCGTTTTAACAGAAAATGGCCCTGATTCTAAACATATTCATTTATGTCAGTACATATACCTCACGCGCGTAAGATTGGATCAGGTAGATTACATAAAGCAAGTGAATAAGGCTTAAAATGTGGATAAATTATCCTAAAAACCCCCTCATCTGAGCATGAAAAGAAGAAGAAAGCCAAAATAAGCTAAAGAAGCCGATGTAAAATGGCCTATAGTGGCTTTTAGAAGTCGATGTTGGATTTAGTGGCACTTATAGAAAAGAACCAATCGAAACGGGTGAATGTTCGTTTTGAGTAAATTCGTTGTTTTAAAAAAATAGGGTATTTTCCTTAATCATATTCAAAATTATATTCATGGAGGCGTTTAGCAAGAAGAATAGCCCAAAAATCGCCCTATAATCACCTTCAAACACATCAAACCATCTTCTATCTTTATGTTTTCAGCTATTTTTAGAAATATAATTAAGTTATCATAATATATATTATGTTAACCAATTAATAATAACGTAACTAAGCCATTTTTATACTTTTAGTGAATTGTGTTAATAAATTAAATTGATTAAAACGCTTAAAAAGCCTTTTCTTTCGTAAATTTTTGCCCGGAACGAATCGGAAATCGATAAATGGGTAATTGGAGGCTAATTTTGCGTTTTTAAATGTTGATTCCCACGTTGCTAATTTTGTATATTTCCTAGATGGACGCGTTCGTTAATCTATATATATCTAAAAAGATACTCAAAAATTGAAAATGAGTATGTTTAAGAAAATGAGCGTTTTTGATGACTTTTTAGCTTGTTATTGTCTTAAACAGACATGATTTTTCGTTCTGAGCCAAATGAATGGACTCTTGTCTATATTTTTGAAAGATGGTTTCATTGCATAAAATCTAATGTAAGCGTTTGCAACTTTACATAGTTTTTAAAACTAGATACATTATGAAAATAAATATTTTTCCAGTAATCTGATCCTGTTCTTTTATACGAATTGAACTGTGTAGTTGCCTTAATTTTGGTATTTCGATTCGTATAAATTCACATAAATATTTTCATGATTTGTCTAGTTATTAATACTAGATTATTACTCAAAATTGTTTATGCACATTTCTATATTATTTGTATTTATAATTTTGAAATTTATTCTTTATTATTCGAAATATATAATCGCTATTTCTTGTTTGTAAATTATGGTTTTGTTTCTTGTTTTCGAAACTAGATTATGAACGAAAAATATTTTTCTGTATTTCTTCTATTTAACTTTTAACTCCATGAACAGCTTTAAATCTGGTGATTTGGTTGACCTTTATACTTGCAATTTTTTTAACTTTAATAATCGTGTTTTTAAAATTTTATTATTGAATTTTATAATTGCATTTTGAAAATCTTATTATTATACCTTTAAAATTGACCAAAAAATCATCTCTTATCTAATACTTATAATCATAATTTCTTATTCACAACTATCTTTTATCTTATTTTGAATACTAGATATAATTTGAAATTTTTCTTTTTGATCCATTAAGTCTGCTTAAGCTTCATAATTACAAAAACGCCAATAAAAAAAGACAAATCGAGATGGAGGATTATCTGTTTTTCTATTTCTCGATTTGTCTATATTTTTAGCCCGAATTTTGCGTTTTTTGATGTTTTGAGTACCATCGATATTGGATAGTTATAAACGCTTAAAATTAGCCTGTTTTTTATCAGATTTTTTATCATCTATTTAGTTTTTGATAATCTTTTATCTTTTTGAATTATATATGTTATCTAGTTTTTAACTCTAGTTTAATTTTGAAATTTTTTATTTTGCTGCCCTCTAGCTACTAGCTAGTTTTGATATCAAAAATGCATTAAAAAAAGACAAATCGAGATGGGTATTTACCCGTTTTTTAATTTCTCGATTTGTCTTAAATTTTGAGCTAGAATGATGCTTTTAAAATCTTAAGTGCAACTTCATAGTCAACTGTTATAATGTCGTTTAAAACTCTTTTTCCTTTGAACATTGTGTTGTATGCTAGGGCTTCTAATGAATCCTCTTTTACGCCTAGATTTCTTAACCTAACAGGCATTCCAATCTCTTCAAAATAGCTCTTTAGCTTTTGAATAGCATCCTCGATATCATTATTTTTGCTTTTTGTAGGCTTGATATCCATTACCTCGTATGCGAATCTTAAAAAGCGATTTTGGGCATTTTTATATGCTTCCATAGCCCATTGTGGCCATAGGCATGCAAGTCCTGCTCCGTGAGCAATTTCAGGGTACATTCCAGAAACCTCATGCTCAAGCTGATGAACGCTCATTACGAAATTTCTTCCCATTCCTGTAAGACCATTGTGTGAAAGGCTATTAGCCCACATCAATTCCGATCTTGCATCATAATCGTTTGGATTTTCTATTGCTACCCTACCTGCTTTTAATACTGCCTTTAAAAGTCCTAATGCGATGTTATCTGTAAGATAAGTCTCGCTTCCTAAAGAAAAATATCTTTCTAGAGTATGCATCATAATATCTACGATTCCACATCCAGTTTGAAATTTACTTACTGAGTAAGTTAATTCAGGATTTAAAATTGAGAATAAGCATCTGTTACATTCAGATGTAAATCCTCTTTTTTCTTTGGTCTCGTCGTTTGTTATAACGCATGAATTTGACATATCAGAACCAGCTGCTGAAATTGTTAGAATTGAAGCTACAGGTAAATGCTCCTTTGGTGTTTGATTTTTAATACTAAATTCCCAAGGAGAAAAATCTACCTTTGCGCCTACAGCGATAGCCTTAGATGAATCTATTACAGAGCCTCCGCCTACGGCGATTATTAATTCTACATTTTCCTTTTTAGCTAATTCAACGCCCTTTAGCACTAAAGAAAGCTTTGGGTTAGGTTCAACTCCGCCTAGCTCGATATGAGAAATATTATTTTCGTCTAATGATTTTAAAACTCTATCTAGAAGTCCAGATTTTATTACAGAGCCCTTTCCGTAATGAACTAGTACCTTTTTAAACCCATATGAGGCTGTAATTGCCCCTATTTTTGATTCTTCGCCCTTACCAAAGAAAACCTTCGTTGGCGTATTATAAATGAAATTTTCCATGCTTTTATTTAATCTCCTTTAAAAATGATTTTCCTATTTTTGTTGATTCTAAATTGAAGTTTTCTGCGATAGTTTCACCTATATCAGAAAATGATTTTCTAGTACCTAAATTTCCTTTACCTAAGCCATTATACACGATTAATGGCACATATTCTCTAGTGTGATCTGTACCCCTCCAAGTAGGGTCATTTCCATGGTCAGCAGTAATTATTATTAGGTCATCTTGCTTTAAATACTTTATCATCTCGTTTAAATCTCTATCAAACTCCTCCAAAGCATCCTTATATCCTATACTATTTCTTCTATGACCATAGAGTGCATCGAAGTCTACGAGGTTTAAAAAGCATAATCCTTTAAAATCTCTATTTTTAATAAAATCAATAATTTTTTCCATTCCATCATGGTTAGAAATAGTTCTATTAGATTCTGTTAATCCCATACCATTAAAAATATCAAATATCTTTCCAATAGATATAACATCATAATTATTTTCCTTTAAGCTATCTAAAACAGTTTTTCCTGTTGGAGATAGGGCATAATCATGTCTATTAGCAGTTCTTTTAAAATCTAAGCTATTTTCACCTATAAATGGTCTAGCTATAACACGGCCAACCTTATATTCATCCTTCATACAAATTTCTCTTGCTATTTTGCATACACGATATAATTCATCCAAACCAAAATATTTTTCGTGACAAGCAATTTGTAAAACTGAATCTGCAGATGTATATACAATCATAGCCTTAGTTTTAATATGCTCTTCTCCTAATTCTTTTATAATTTCAGTACCAGATGCTGCCTTATTACCAATAACCTTATAGCCAGTCTTTGATTCTAATTCATCTATTAGCTCTTTTGGAAACCCTGTATCAGTAAATGTTACAAATGGAGTTTTTGTTACAATCCCCATCATTTCCCAGTGGCCTGCCATAGTATCCTTAGCATTAGATAGCTCATCCATCTTCCCATAAAAGGCAATTGGATTATCTGTTTTTTTAACACCCTTTATATCAGTTATATTTCCATAACCCATTGATTCTAACCTAGGTAAATTAATGCCATTACATACCTCACTAATATGTTCTATAGTATTCGCACCATCATCTCCAAATTTATAGGATAGTGGAGCTGTACCACAGCCAACTGAATCAGCAACTATCAAAAATATTCTTTTATACATTTTTTATTTTTTTACATCCTTCTTTTCAAAATTATTATTAGCCATAGGGTGAGCCCTATCATATTCAGCTTTAATTTTAGATTTATCTAAATGAGTATATATTTGAGTTGTAGATATATCATCATGCCCAAGCATCTCCTGAATTACCCTTAAATCAGTTCCATTTTCAAGTAAATGAGTCGCAAATGAATGCCTAATAGTATGAGGTGAAATCTCTTTAGTTATTCCATTATCTAAGGCAAGCTTTTTAATGAATTTAAAGAATCCTTGTCTAGACATCATATCACCCTTGTAATTAAAGAATAATAAATTAGATTTTTTCCCATTTAAAAGGCTATCTCTAGCCTCACCCATATATTTTCTTAATGCTATAACAGCATAATCACCTAAAGGCACAATTCTTTCCTTATCACCCTTACCAGTAATACTTAAGTATTGATCCTTATAATGGACCTCCTCATTAGTTAAAGATAAAAGCTCAGATATTCTTAATCCAGAAGAATATAAAACCTCCATCATAGCTCTATTTCTTAATGATAGAGGATCATCTCCATCAATTGAATTAATCATTTTAGAAATTTCTTCGATAGATAAAACACTAGGAAGCTTTTTATCTACCTTAGGAGAATCAATGTTTTCAGCAACATTTTCTCTTGTTACATTTTCTTTATATAAGAATTTATGAAATTCCTTTATAGCAATAATCTTTCTAGAAATAGATTGCTTCGAAAGCTTCTTTCTTTTTAAGGATTGAATATATTTTTCAATATCCTCTCTTTCTATATCAGCCTCATCCTCATATTTTTCATACTTAACCATGAATTCCTCATATTGATATAAATCAGTCATATAGGCATTAATAGAATTTTCGGATAATCTTAAATTATCCTCTAAATAATATTTAAATTCAGCTAAACGATAAAAAATAGTATCACTATTATCCCTTCTTTTAGCTATTCCCTCTTCCTTCACACAAAGCACCTCCAAACCATATTGCCTAAGAATATCTTTTCCTCAGGTATTTTAATTCGGTTATTTTCAATTATTAATAATCCCCTAGATACCAAATCAGAAATTACAGGAAAATCGATTGTAGGGTCAATTTTGTACCTTTTAACGTAGGAATCAATGCTTACTCCATCAAGCATTCTTAATCCTAGCATCATAAATTCCTTTTTTTCTTCATCAATAGATATTTCATTTTTCTCCCTAATGAATTCATTCAAATATGAATCAATACCTAAATTATTTAAATATCTATATCCATTAATAAATCCAGATGCACCTAAGCCTACGCCAATATATTCCTCTTCCTGCCAATATAATTTATTATGAATGGATTCATATCCATCTAAAGCATAATTAGAAACCTCATAATGCTTATATCCATTTTTCCTTAATTCCTGATTAATATATTCATACATATCAGCTTCTAAATCATCATCAGGCTCTTCAATTTTTTTATTTTTAATATCTAAACAAAGCTTAGTATGCTCCTCAATAATTAAAGAATAATAGGAAATATGAGTAGGATTAAATGATAAAATATATTCAATATCGCGTTTTAATGATGTTAAATCAGTTTTAGGCATTCCAAACATCATATCACAGTTAATATTTGTTATATTATTTCCTCTTAAATAATTAAACGCATTCTTTATATCTAAAAGATTATGATGTCTATTCAATAATTTAATTGAATTAGGATCAAATGATTGAATACCTAATGAAACTCTATTAAATTTATATTCATTTAAAAGATGGCATAATTCATCTGTAATTAATTCTGGATTTAATTCAATACTATTTTCAATAGAATTATCTAGATATGGCTTTATCTCATCAAATATCTTTTTTAATATTTCTAAAGGTAATACATTAGGAGTTCCTCCTCCTATATATACAGATGTGATATCTTTTAATTCATTCTTATATGATTTAATCTCCTCAATTAAGCGATTTGAATATATTTCAAATAATTTTGAATCAGCTAATCGCTTTGGAAAGTCACAATATGAACAAATTGTTTTACAAAATGGTATATGAATATATAATCCTCGCATAATTATGTATTAAACACTATCTTTTATTAAAAAAAGATATGTTTATTCTCCTTATGATTTAATTTTAACATATTTTGGTTAACATAAGTATATATTTATATATGAATTTTAAATAAAGAAAAAGCTGCTAGAAATAAATCTAACAGCATTAATATTAGGCATTCTTCTTATCTTTATTAATGAAATATAGCATAACACCACAAGCGAATAACAAAACGCCTGCTAAACCAAATAAGAAATACCAAGTTGAAAATTCTTGATTCTTAGCAATTTCTTTGAAGAATTTGCCGTAGCAATATGCTAAATCAATAAATCCTGTAATTAGTAATACAAAAATTGAATTCTTAATAAATAGCTTATTATCAGAATCATATTTTAGGAATGTGTAAACACCAAATATTGTATAAATAATTCCAATAATTAAAAATACTAAATAATCATTATCAGCCCAAAATTCTCTTCCATATTCACCATAGTCCTCAGCACCAAAGCTTTTAATAAAGAAGATTAATGATAATACGGAAATAACTAAGCCTACGATTGCAGTAATAGAACCGATTATCTTCTTGTTCATAATTACTTAACCTCCTCATGAGACTTATTATTCTCTGTTGTTTCAGCCTTAGCAACTAAAAGAGTATCTTTATCGATATCCTCTTCTTTAGCCACTTCTTTTTCTTCTGGATTTAAGAAGATAGGATAGAATCTAGCAATTAAAACCATTATTGCAGTACAAATTAAAATGTTAGGGATGCAATAAGCTCCGTTATATACGAATGTATAAATCCAAGAACCACCATTAACACCCATAAATTCAATACTAGGATCTAACCAGAAGAATCCTCCTGATAATACATGGCATGTAAATTTAGCTAAACCACCAATAACTGTACCAATTACAATCCATAAAAGCTTTCTACTCATTTCAGTACTATTTCTATACTTAGATGCAAAAGCTCCAGCAAATCCAACTACAGTATAGCCTAGTACATAATCAAGTGCAATTTGGAAGAATGGTGCAAAGAATTTCATAGCGCCTGTATATGATGCACTACTAATAACATAAACTCCTCCAAGCATTTGGATTACACTTAAGATAAGTCCACATACTATACCTGGAATTAATCCTCTTCTATAGGCAATAATAAATACAGGTACCATGGCAAAGCCTATTCCACCGCCATTAACGAATACACCCTTAAAGATTCCACCTTCAAGAGCGTCAAGTGCAAAGCCTAATGCAGCAAAGATTGCTATTTCAGCAAGCACTCTAACTGAAATTTTTTTATTCATTTTTCTCTCTCCTTCTTTTAAAATAAAAAAATGTCCGCTAGGACATGCATTACAAAAAAGAATAGTTTTTGAGTTTTTGTTATAACTCTCACATTATTCCCTACGCTAGCATTACCTAGATCAGGTCAAGGGTCGAATATTAATTCCTCTCAGCCTAAAGGCTCCCCTTAATATGACAAAATTATTATAATACTATAATGGTTTTGATTCAAGAAAAAATGAGAGATAAAATTCAAATTTATCCCTCAAATTTATTAAGCCTTGTAATTCTTTTTGATGTTTTCAATTACTTCATTGATTTCTTCATCTGATGCATACTTATCAGCACCATGATTCATAACGAACATACCACCAAATGAATCTCCACCCTCATACTTAGGTACGATATGGAAATGTAGATGTCCTAATGTATCACCAAATGCGCCATAATTGATTCTATATGGCTTATAAGCCTTATCAATTGCCTTTGCTACATCTGATACATCCTTCATAAATTTATTTCTTTCATCGTCAGATAAATCCTTAATTTCAGCAACATGGTCATCCTTATAAGCAACGATTGCTCTACCCTTATTTGCTTGGTCCTTAAAAACAATAACCTCAGATGTTTCAGTTTCAAATGCTAAAACACCAAATTTAGCCAAGAATTCACCTTTTTGGCAATATGGACAATTATCCTTTTTCATATTAATTCCTTCTTTCTTCAGGCTTTTAAAGGCGCCTGATGCCTTTATTAATCTTCGTCAGTTGAAAGGATTGCTAAGAAAGCCTCCTGAGGTACCTCTACAGTACCAATAGCCTTCATCTTCTTCTTTCCTTCCTTTTGCTTTTCTAGCAATTTTTTCTTTCTTGAAATATCTCCACCGTAGCATTTAGCTAATACATCTTTTCTTAATGCTTTAATATCTGATCTTGCTATTACCTTATGATTAATAACAGCCTGAACAGGAACCTCAAATTGCTGTCTTGGAATTATTTCCTTTAATTTTTCAACTAATATTCTACCTCTATCATAAGCAAAATCCTTATGAACAATTGTTGATAGAGCATCTACTACATCTCCATTTAGCATAATATCCATTTTAACAAGCTTAGATGCTAAATAATCACCAAGCTCATAATCAAATGAAGCATAGCCCTTTGTATAGCTTTTTAGCTTATCAAAGAAATCATATACTATTTCTAATAGTGGAATATTATAATGAATAACCGCTCTTGTTTCTTCTACATATTGCATATCAATAAATGTACCACGCTTCTTTTGACATAAATCCATTACAGCTCCAATATATTCTGATGGAGTCATAATAGTAGCTCTAACAAAAGGCTCTTCAATTCTATCAATACGCTGAATTTCAGGTAAATCAGCTGGGTTATCAATTTCAATATTAGTTCCATCAGTTAAATAAACATGATAATTAACAGATGGGGCTGTAGCTATTAAATCAATACCAAATTCTCTAGATATTCTCTCTTTAATAATATCCATATGTAATAAGCCTAAGAATCCAGTTCTAAATCCAAATCCTAGGGCCTGAGATGTTTCAGGCTCATATACTAAAGATGCATCAGAAAGCTTTAATTTATCTAAGGCATCATGCAAATCCTGATATTGCTTTGAATCAATAGGATATAAACCACAGAAAACCATCGGATTCATTTTCTTATAGCCTGGAAGTGGCGTTTCTGCAGGATTTGAAGCTAATGTTACAGTATCACCAACATGAACATTATTAATATCCTTAATAGCCGCTGTAATATATCCTACATCACCAGCCATTAAATAATCTCTTTTAACTTCCTTTGGAGTTCTAACACCTAATTCAACAACCTGATATGTTAATCCTGTTGCCATAAATTTAATAGAATCTCCAACCTTAACCATACCCTCTTTAACACAAATCAATACAACAACACCACGGTATGGATCAAATGCTGAATCAAATATTAAAGCCTTAAGAGGTGCTTCAATATCTCCACTTGGAGATGGAATGTATTCTACTACCTGCTCTAATATATCCTTAACACCAACACCTGTTTTAGCAGATGCAAGTACTGCATCATAAGCAGGAAGGCCAATAACATCCTCTATTTCATGGCGTGCACGCTCAGGGTCAGCTGAAGGTAAATCAATTTTATTAATTAAAGGTAAAATCTCTAAATTATTATCTAATGCTAAATAAACATTCGCTAATGTTTGTGCCTCAACTCCCTGAGTTGCATCAACAATTAAAATCGCACCATCACAGGCAGCTAAGCTTCTTGATACCTCATATGTAAAGTCAACATGGCCTGGAGTATCAATTAAATGGAATTCATATTCAATTCCATTATTAGCCTTATATTTTAATGCTACTGCATTTAATTTAATTGTAATTCCTCTTTCACGCTCTAGCTCCATTGAATCTAAAAGCTGCTCTTGCATTTCACGCTGCTCAACAGATTCACAAATCTCTAATATTCTATCTGCTAGAGTTGATTTTCCATGATCAATATGAGCAATGATACAGAAATTTCTTATTTTTGTTTGTCTTTGCTTCAATTTTTTAATATCCATATCTATTCCTCACTTTCCAATCTATTTTAACAAAAAGAAGGCTTATTTTCAACGAAAAACGAGCCTTCTTAAGCATTAATTATTCTTTATTTTTAAATATTCTATTAAATCATCATATCCAATAGGTTTTGAATAGTAATATCCTTGGATATATTCAACATTATGATTCTTTAAATAATCAACCTGCTCCTTTGTTTCAACACCCTCGCATACTAATTTAAATTTTAAATTATGTAATATTTCAATGTTACTATCTAAGATTGCCTTATAACCATCAGATTTAATACTATTCCATAAAATTGATTTATCTATTTTTACTATATTAAAATCCATCTCATAAATAGATGATATATTAGATAATCCAGTACCATAATCATCAAGTGAAAAATTAAATCCAATTTCTTTTAATCTATTAAATGTTTTTAATAATAATGTATTATCCTCACTTTGATGAGTTTCAGTTATTTCTAAATTAATAAATGAAATATCAACACCATATTTTTCAGTAATTGATTTTAAATTAAAAGGTAAATCTACTCTATTTAATTCAAGCCTTGAAATATTTATAGCGACATGGTCTAAATTAAATTTATTGAAATCACCCTTACTAATATCAGATACTACTCTATCAAATATCTTCTCACTCAATTCATAAATTAATCCAGTTTCCTCAGCTACATTAATAAATTCATCAGGAGATATAAATCCAATTTCAGGATCAATTATTCTACTTAGAGCTTCAAGTGAATGAACCTTATCTGTTTTAGTTGAAACAATAGGCTGATATACTACATTAAATGAATTATTATTGATTGCATATCTTATAGCCTTTTCAACTAATGTTTCTCTTTTAATCTTTTCAATAAATGAATTATCTAATACTTTAATTGTATTATCCTTTGAATTTATTTTTTTAGAAATATTTAATATTTCGTCTACATTACTAACCATGAAAGGAACGCTTAGCTTTAATATTGCAACACCAATATTTAAATCTGCTAATTCAGTAACGGTATTTAATGCATCTATTATTTCATTTGATTTATCTTTAAATGTATCAAAGGTTAAGAAGATAAATGAGCCTGAATTTAAATAATATACAGTATCATTTTTATAAATGATTCCCTTTAATCTAGTACCTATTTTATTTAAAATAGCATTTAATCTATTTACACCAAAATAATTAATTACAATATTTAAATTGGAAATATTAATTACATATAATCTATATTTAAAGCCCGCTCTAATATATTGCTCATTATCACTAATCAATGTATCTGCGTTATAGCAATCAGTAATTCTATTTACAACCTGATCTCTATTTTCAATATTACATCCAATAGATAATAATCCTACACTTGTTAAGAATAATTCAACCTTAATATCAGGTAAAATTAATTGAATTAATACACCAGTTATAATCAATGCTAAGAATAAAATGATATCAATTGTTTTTTTAACACCAATTGCATTTCTATATTTTATAATCCAAAAAATACCACAGGCCATATAGAATGCCGCAGCTGCATATTCAAAATAAATACCAGCACCTCTTTTATATTCGCCATCAACATATTTAAAAGCAAAATCTGTAAATGGATTTGTAAATAATATTACATAAAATATTATTACAGGTATAAGCATTAAAATTGTTTTATATTTTTTAATATCGTACCATCTACCAATTAAATCAACTACATATAAGAAAAATATAAATGGGAAGAAGCAATGTAAAATATGGTATACATAATGAGAAAAAATATTGTATTCTAAATTGTCAAATGTTCTAGCAAAAAACAATAATATAGCAGATAATAGTATATTTATAGTGGCAATAAATAATAATTTATTTTTTCTTCTTTCGATACCTTTTCTTGAAAAGATAATTAAGCATACTAATGAAACTATAATAGTTATAAAATATGACATTTGTACCGTATTCAAAAGTATCACCTACTTTCTCTTTTAACATTATATCATATTTAATACTAAAAACAAGAAAAAGGAGGATTTCTCCTCCTTAGTGCTTCATAAGCCATGTTCTGTACCTTGCGGTGGTAATCATTTATCTAAGGTTTCCCTTCTTCTTCGTATCTTCATTTTGATCTTAGAAGTTCCCCTACCAAAATTTGGGTTTCTAGCTTGCGGGGTTTACCAACGTTTCACCCTTAGGTTTCCCTAAGTATCGTTTCTGTGGCACTTTATAGGAGATTACCATATCAAAGACTTAGGCTACTCCCGCCGTCACCCTAAGGTGCATAGCTTTATTTATTATACTATCACAAACACTACAGGCATCTCAGCCTGTGCTAGCATGGACTTTCCTAACGTTTCCGCTCGATTACCGAAGTCACCTCAAATATTATATCAAAATAAAATTTAATTTCAAATTATTTATCAGTTAAATAAGCATATAATAAATCAATTGTTGCCTCAATAGCCTTTAAATGAGTTCTTTCCATACCATGAGATGCATGAACTCCAGGACCAATTAATGCTCCCTTACAATCGATTCCAGCGCTCCAGGCAGCGCCAATATCAGAGCCATAAAATGGGAATATATCAACTACATAATTAATTTCATTTTTCTTTGCTAAATTAATTAATCTAGATGTTAATTCATAATCATAAGGACCATTTGAATCCTTTGCTGCTATAGATACAGCAAATTCATTTCCTGCTAAATCTAAGCCAACACAACCCATATCTACAGTAACAAATTCATCAATTTCATTTGATACAGTAGATGCACCATGGCCTACCTCCTCCTGATTTACAAAATATACTAATGTTTTGTATTGAGGCTTTCTATTTTCATCCTTTAGCTTTTTTAAAACAGTTAATATTGCACATACAGAGCCCTTATCATCAATGAATCTAGATTTTAAAAATCCTGATTCAGTAATAACAGTTTTAGGGTCGTAGCATACATAATCACCATTATCAATTCCAAGCTTTAAAACATCTTCCTTTGTTTTAACCTCTTCATCTAATCTTACAACTAAATTATCAAAATCTCTTGGCTTTGATTTAGCATCAGGATAAACATGACTAGATGGTGATGTAGATAAAATTGTACCTGTATATACCTTATTATCTCTTGTTACAATTTTACAATATTCAGAATCTAATGTCGGAGCCTGAGGTCCACCTACATTAGTAACCTTTAATGTACCATCAGAATTAATGCTTCTAACCATTAATCCTAATGTATCAGCATGAGCTGATGTTGCGACTGTTTTAGTATTATCAATACCTTCAATTTCAACTAATAAATTACCCTTATTAGTTTTTTTAATATTCTTATAGCCTAAATCATTTAATATATTACTGATTACATTATCGATATTTTTTGAATATCCTGTGGGAGAATCAGTTAAAAAGATTTTAGGTGCTATTTCCTTTAAATAATCAACATATTTCATAATATCCACCTCTTAAATAAAAGGATGTACAACCGTACATCCTAATAATTATTATTCAGCCTTTGCTTCTTCAGTTTCCTTCTTAGCAAAACGGTTTTGAGCATCCTTTAATGCATCCTTACGAGATAAATCAATTTGGCCCTTTTCATTAATGAAAGTACACTTAACAATGATTTCATCACCTAATGATACAACATCCTCAACCTTATCTACTCTTTCTAATGCTAAACGAGAAATATGACATAAGCCTTGAGTGCCCTCCCATAATTCAACGAAAGCACCATATGGCTCGATTCTTACTACCTTACCAGTATAGATCTTACCAACCTCAGCCTCTCTTACTGAATTTACAATATATTCAAGACAAGCCTTAGCAGTATTCATATCTGAATGCATTACATATACCTTACCATCTTGTTCAAGGTCAATCTTAACATTATCGAACTTTTCAATTGTAGCGTTAATTGTCTTTCCACCAGCACCGATAATATCCTTAATCTTATCAGGGTTAACCATTGCAGTAACAACCTTTGGAGCATACTTAGATAATTCAGGTCTAACCTCAGCAATAGTTGTTGCCATATGGTCTAGAATTTGCATTCTACCTTTCTTAGCTTGAGCTAAAGCTTCCTTTAGAATTTGATAAGAAATACCTCTTACCTTAATATCCATTTGAAGTGCTGTAATACCATCTCTAGTACCAGCTACCTTAAAGTCCATATCTCCTAAATGGTCTTCCATACCTTGGATATCAGTTAAAATTGTATAATGCTCAGGGTCAGTCATAATTAAACCCATAGCGATACCAGCAACAGGAGCCTTAATAGGTACACCTGCAGCCATTAAAGCTAAAGTACCAGAACAAATAGTTGCTTGTGATGAAGAACCATTTGATTCTAAAATTTCAGATACAACTCTGATTGTATATGGGAATTCATCTTCAGATGGAATAACATATGATAATGCTCTTTCACCTAATGCACCATGACCGATTTCTCTTCTACCAGGAGCACCATATCTACCAGTTTCACCAACTGAGAATTGAGGGAAGTTATAATGAAGCATGAATCTTCTATTATCCTCTTGTCCTAATCCATCAATAATTTGTGAATCACTTAAAGGTCCTAAAGTAACAGTACCTAATGATTGAGTTTGACCTCTTGTGAATAATGCAGAGCCATGAACACGTGGTAATACATCAACTCTTGATGATAAAGGTCTAATTTCATCAACCGCACGTCCATCAGGTCTAATCTTATCAACAGCGATCATTCTTCTTACTTCGCCATGTAGGATTTCATCTAAAGTATATTGAACATTCTTTAAATAAAGCTCCTTAGCTTCTCTATCCTCAACCTTGATATCGCCTAAATCCTTAACGAATACCTTTTGACCAAACTTTTCTAAAGTTTCAGCATTTACAGCATCGATAGCTGCATATCTTTCAAGCTTATCCTCAACTCTAATAGCCTTAATAAGCTTCTCTTCAGCATAAGCCTTAACTTGTGCTTCAATTTCCTTATCTACACAGAATAATGTAGGAACATACTTTTCCTTGCCACATTCCTTAACAATCTCTTGTTGGAATTCACAAAGCTTTTGAATTTCAGCATGACCAAACTTTAATGCCTCCCACATTTCATCCTCTGAAACGAACTTAGCACCAGCCTCAACCATGTTGATAGCCTTATGAGTACCAGCAACTGTTAAATTAATAGTTGTTTCTTCCATTTGAGCTGGTGTTGGGTTAATTAATAATTCACCATTAACCTTACCAACCTTAACACCTGCGATAGGTCCTTCAAAAGGAATATCAGAAATCATTAATGCAATAGATGAACCTAGCATAGCTGCCATTTCAGTAGTGCAATCTGGATCTGCAGATAAAACAGTATTAATAATTTGAACCTCATTATTAAAACCATCTGCGAACATTGGTCTAATAGGACGGTCAATTAGTCTTGAAACTAATGTTTCATGCTCTGAAGCACGTCCCTCTCTTCTTAAAAATCCTCCAGGGATTTTACCTGCTGCGTATAATTTTTCTTGGTATAAAACCATTAATGGGAAGAAGTCAGCTGTAGATTCTACGTTGTTAGAAACAACTGCAGATAAAACTGTACTATCTCCGTAATGTACTAAGCACGCACCATTTGCTTGCTTAGCTACTTCTCCGATTTCGATAACAAGTGGACGTCCTGCCCAATTGTATTCGAAGCGCTTAATTTCACTCATCTTCTTTTCTCCTATTTTCTTCATCTTTTATTCTCAAACACAACTATTATAACACAAACTTTAATATATGTAAGTTAAAAATAAAATTTTATTAAACTAAGTTTAATATATAGGATATGACACAAAAGGAAAAATGACCTTAATGGTCATTCTTCCGCAAATCTATTAGGATCTTGGTTCTTAATGTATTCATCTAATTTTCTATTTCTTTCATATCTTTCCTCTACCTTCTCAATAGATTCAGAGGCATGAAGATGTCTTTGACATTTAGAATATACCTTATTTTCCATCTTGCTCTTATATAGATAAAGTAGTGATGCTAAGTATCCAGTTATATATGCTGGCATAATATATTTTACTATATTGATGTTTTCATTAGTCGCAGCCATAGAATTAAAGGCTAAGCTAAATAATCCAAAATTTAGCCAAAAAATAGCTAAAATAATGATAATCTTTATACAAAATCTTTTAAATCCATAACCAAATTTATTAATATATCTTTTTCTAATTAAATAATATTTATTATCATAATCAGTATATTCAAAGAATATTCTATTTGTTCTTTTTAAATAACATATAACCATAATTGGTGCTAATATCGCTGTAACAAATGATACATATAATATAGCTCCATTAGTAATAGAGAATATAATGAATTTAAATAATACAGGAATATTAATAATAATTGTCATATAGAATAGCATTGAATGGAAAAAATCCTTTAGGATTAAATTTCCAATATTTTGCCAGAAGGTATTATCCCTATCCCAATTATTACTTAAATCTAGGATAGTTGAATAGTTATAAATATTTATTGCAAATAATCCAACTAATATAAGCATATTACAAGCATCTATAATAGTATAGGCTACTAAATGATTTAATTGAAATAATGACTTTTTAGTGAATGATTTAATACATGAAAATATAATCTTAAATCCAAGTAAAACGAAGGATAATAAAATTAAGAATTCATCTGTACCAAAATTAGAAAAGAATTCCTCCTTATCTAGCTTCATAATTTTAGTAATAGTAATTATCAATGTATAAGCAACAATAATTAATGTTATAAGAACAGATTTTAATCTAGATTTTTTATCCATTATTCTTCTATTTTTTAATTGGAGTCTTTCATCAATAATTTCACTATTATTGATTTTTTCTTTAAAAGTCATATTCTTCACCTTAAACCAAAACTATCTTTATTTTATCACTAATTTCGGTCGAATAAAAGAAAAAAAGGATGATTTTTCATCCTTTTTAATTATCTTCTTAAACCTAATGATTTAATTAACTCTTCGTATCTCTTTAAATCTTGATCCTTTAAATAAGCTAATAAGCTTCTTCTTTGACCAATCTTCTTCATTAAACCTCTCTTTGAATGGAAGTCATGAATATGAGTTTCGAAGTGAGTATTTAACTCATTAATTTCAGCAGTTAAGATAGCAATTTGAACTTCAGTAGAACCAGTGTCCTTGTCGTTCTTACCATACTTCTTAATGATTTCTGCCTTGCATTCCTTAGTTAAAGCCATTTTATTTTCCTCCTATTACCTAAAAATATACACGATTTACTAGGACTGGGAATATAGGATAAATCCACAATCTTGGTAAACGCACAAAATAATTATAACAAAAAATATTTATTATTCAAGAAAATTTTCTGAATTAGCAAAAAATTATTTGAATAGTTAATTTTAAAAGTTAATTCCG
>DJXM01000029.1 GCA_002449755.1 Caryophanales bacterium UBA7004 | reverse complement strand
AATAAATATTATTTAAATGATTATAATGAAGGCTTTGATTTTGTCGCAATTGGAATAGGTTCACCATCAGGCTATAAAAATAAAATAGATTATCAAATTTTAAATTCATTTGATTTAAAATTTAATGAATTTAAGCCATCTCTATCAGGTTTTAAATTAAAAGAAAATGTAAAAGCAATTTCAGGTGTAAGAGCTAAGGGGCATGTTTCATTAATCGAAAATAATAAATTAATACATGAAGAGGATGGAGAAATCATTTTTAAGGATGATGGAATTTCAGGTATTTGTATAATGAATTTATCTAGCTATTATAATTATACAAGCATGAAAAATATTAAATTAAAAATATCTTTAGTAGATAAGAAATATGATTCTTATATTACTATATTAAATCCTAAATTATTAGAATATGTAAATAAGAATAATTTAAATCCTATGGAATTAATATTTAATATTAAATCTACATATGATTTTGAATTTTCACAGGTTTCAAATGGTGGAATTGATGTAAATTCCTTAAATAATAATTTATCATTAAAATCAGATAATCATATTTTCTTTATGGGTGAAGTAATTGATGTTGATGGAATCTGTGGAGGATTTAATTTATCATTTGCTTTTTTATCTGCTTTAGAGGTTAGTGAGGTACTTACAAATGAAGTATCAAATAAATAATTTTAAAATAAGCCCTAAGGCAAAATTAGATAATGAAATTAAAAATAAATTAAGATTAAATGATTTTAAGTATAAAATATTACTTAAATCTATAGACGCAAGAAATAAAGCTGATGTTAAATTAGTTTATAATTTAATGATTGAAACAAATGGAAAAATTCATAATAAAAATCTTATTCCATATAAGGAAAAGAAAACAGATTTAGAATATCCAAATTATCCATATAATGATAGACCTATAATTGTAGGCTTTGGACCTGCTGGTATGTTTAGTGCCCTATATTTAGCTAGATGTAAGGCTAAGCCTATTATTATTGAGCGTGGTTCTAAAATTGATATTAGAAAAGAAAAGGTTAATGAATTTTTAAATAATAAGGTTTTATCTCCTAATTCTAATGTTCAATTTGGAGAAGGTGGTGCTGGTACATTTTCTGATGGTAAGCTAACTACTAATTTAAAGGATCCTTTAATTAATTGGATATTAAATGAATTTTATGTTCATGGGGCTAAGGAGGATGTTTTATATGATTCTAAGCCTCATATTGGTACTGATTATTTAGAAATAATTGTTAAAAATATTAGACTTGAAATAGAATCACTTGGCGGTGAATTTTATTTTGATACTAAATTTTTAAGCTTTAATAAAAATGATTTAGGATTAGATATATTAGCTAAATCAACTATTAATGATATGGAATATCATTTTAAAACAAATCATTTATTATTAGGATTAGGTCATAGTGCAAAGGATACTATTAGAGATTTATATAATAAGATGAATCTTAATATGGAGCAAAAGGCTTTTTCTATGGGAGTTAGAATTGAGCATCCAAAGGAATTAATAGATAAGGCTCAATATGGTGAATTTTATAAATATTTACCAGCTGCCTATTATAAGCTTTCAACACATAAAAATGATAGGGGAATTTATACATTTTGTATGTGCCCAGGAGGCTATGTTTTAGCATCTCAATCTGATTTAAATACTATTGTTGTTAATGGTATGAGTAATAATGATAGAAAAAGCATTAATTCAAATTCAGCTATTTTAGTTGATGTTAAGCCAAATGATTATGATAAGGGAAATGTACTTGATGGAATTGATTATCAGGAGCATTATGAAAAATTAGCTTATTCATTATCTAATGATTATAGAGCACCAGCTAATTTAGCTAAGGAATTCTTATCTGATGATGTAGCTATATCATTAAGAAGTGTTAATACAACCTATCCTCATGGATTATTTTTTACTGATTTAAGAAAATGTCTACCCGATTTTGTAGTAGATGGTATAAAATCTGGAATTATAGATTTTGATAAGAAATTAAAGGGATTTAATAATCCTGATTCTATTTTAATAGGAATAGAATCAAGATCATCATGTCCTATTAGAATATTAAGAGATAAAAATGGAGAATCATCAATTAAAGGAATTTATCCTATTGGTGAGGGAGCTGGCTATGCTGGTGGTATTACAAGCGCCGCACTTGATGGCTTAAAGGCTAGCTTAAAAATTGTAAATGGTGTTAAAGATGAGTAATGTAGAAAAATATAGAGAATATAGAGAAAGATTAAAAAATATATATTATGCAGTAAATGTCTTATCGTTTGATGAGGCAACAGTTTGCCCTAAAAATGATAAAGAAAATTCAATGAATGTTCAAAATTATTTTATGATGCAAGCTGATAAAATAATTACATCTGATGAATATTTTAATTTAGTTAATGAATTAAATAATAATCCAGAAGGCTTAAATGAAACAGAAAAAGCTATTATCAAAAAGGAATTAGAAAAGCTAATTAAGGAAAGAAAAATTCCTGATAAATTAAGAGAAGAAGGCTATGATGTAATAACTAAGGCAACACTTTCATGGGAGCATGGTAAGGAAACTTCTGATTATTCTGAATTTGATAAATATATTAAGGATGAGGTTAATTATTATAAAAAATATATTAAATGCCTAGAAGGGAAATATAAGGGCTATGATGTTTTATTAGATGAAATGGAAGATGATTTTACTGAGGAAATGTATGATGAATTCTTTAAAAAGCTTGAGGATGAAATATATCCATTATTAAAGAAAATACTAAAAATGCCTAAAAAATATAATGAGAATATTAAAAATGTTAAATTTGATATTGATAAGCAAAGAAAGCTAACTAAAAGAATTTGTAGTATGATGGGCTATGATGATACAAATGGCTATATAGGAGAGACCCTACATCCTTTTACAAATGGATTTAATTCTAATGATGTAAGAACTACTACATCGTATAGTGAGGATTTATTATTTTCTAATATCTTTTCTGTAATGCATGAGGTAGGTCATGCAATATATGAGCTTCAGGTTAATAAGGAATATGATGGTACTATATTTCAAGGTGGTGCATCTTGTGCACTTCATGAATCTCAATCTAGATTCTTTGAAAATTATTTAGGAAGAAGTAAAGCATTTATTCATTATTTATATCCTATATTAAAGGAATATTTTAATGATGAATTAAAGGATTATACTCTGGATGATATATTTTATTATGTAAATGATGTTTATGCTCAATTTACAAGAACTGAAGCAGATGAATTAACATATCCTTTTCATGTTCTTATAAGATATAACATTGAAAAAAATTTATTTAGTGGTAAACTTAATACAGATGGTATTAGTGATGAGTTTAACTCTCAAATGGAAAAGTACTTAGGCATAAAGCCTAAAGATAAGAGGGAAGGCTGCTACCAGGATATACACTGGGCATCAGGATTTGGATATTTTCCAACCTATGCTTTAGGCTCTGCAATGAGTGCTCAATTCTATTATTCTATGAAGAATGATATCGATATTGATAGCTGTATGGAAAAAGGAGATTTTTTAACAATCAGAAAATGGTTAGGTGAGCATATTCATAAATATGGTGCATCTAAAAAGAATTTAGAGATTGTTAAGCTAGCAACTGGTAGTGATTTTAATCCTGATTATTATATTAAATATTTGAAGGAAAAATTCAGTCTAATCTATGGGATTGAGGAGTAGATTATGGAAGAACATTCATGTGGTGTAATTTTATACACCGATAAAAATGGCTTTAGAGAGTATGTATTAATTATGGAGCCAAGTGGAACTTATGGCTTTCCTAAGGGTCATATTAAGCGTAATGAAACAGAATTAGAATGTGCATTAAGAGAATGCTATGAGGAAACTGGTATAAAGCCTGAAATTATGCCTAATTTTAAAAGAACAATTCATTATAATATGGTACAAAAGGGTCATTCTAAGGAGGTTACCTATTTTTTAGGTAAATATCAAGATGAGGAATTAAAGCCAAATGATTCAAATATTCAATCTTGTAAAAAATATAAGATTGATGTTGCTCTAAATTTAATTAAATTTAAACAAATAAAGGATATCTTAATCGAAACAGATTACGTTATTGAAATGAAAGGATTTTAATTATGCAAATTAAAAATGCTGAATTTATTACATCAGCTGTTGATCTTAAAACTCTTCCTTTAAGTGAATATCCAGAATTTATGTTTTGTGGTAGAAGTAATGTTGGTAAATCATCTTTTATAAACATGGTTTGTAATAGAAATAAGCTAGCGAGAACTTCATCTAATCCAGGAAAGACTCAAACATTAAATTTCTTTTTAATTAATAATTCATTTTATTTTGTTGATGTACCTGGATATGGATACGCTAATGTAGCTAAATCTATAAAGGCAACATTTGGTAAAATGATTGAATCCTATGTTACTAATAGAGAGAATTTAAAAATGGTATTTTTATTAGTAGATTTTAGACATAAGCCTACTGAGGATGATTGCTTAATGTATAATTTCTTGAAATATTATAATAAGAGAGTAACTGTTATAGCTACTAAATGTGATAAGATTAAAAATATTGAAAGAAAGAAATGTAAGGATCAAATTATTGATACATTAAAGCTAGATGAAAATGATAGATTAATTATTACATCTAGTGAAAAAAGAACTGGTTTACCTGAGTTCTTAGCTGTATTAGATGAATTTGTAGAATAAAAGCCCAACCGGGCTTTTTTCATTTATGGACATTTTTCAATTATAATGATAAAATAGTAAAAGAGGTATTAAGTAAATGGATAGAGAAAAAATGATATTTTATATATCGGGAGCTATAGGAATAGCATTATTGATTTTAGGCATTGTTTTTGTTTGTACAAAGGGAACTGAAATGCCATTTTTTGCTATATCTATAGTTGTTTTAGTTTTATCTGGATTAACCTTAAGCTTTGCTGGTATTTTTAATCCATTAAGGAGGGACAAAAAATGAGAGGAAATTTTAATTATTATAATCCTACAAAATTATATTTCGGAGATAAGGCTTTAGAAAATTTAAATCAAGAATTACAAAAATATGGTCCAAACGTATTATTAGTATATGGTGGTGGATCTATTAAAAAGACAGGATTATATGATAGGATTATAGAAATATTAAAATCATTAAATAAGAATGTATTTGAGGATTCTGGTGTAATGAGTAATCCTACAATTAAAAAGCTATATGAAGGCGTAAAAATTGCAAGAGAAAATAAAATTGATTTTATTTTAGCTGTAGGTGGAGGCTCTGTAATAGATTATTCTAAGGGCTTAGCTGCATCTATTAATTTATATGATGAGGATCCATGGGATAAATATTATTTAAAGATGGAAGAAGCAGACTGTGAATGTGTTCCTATCGGTGCTGTTTTAACTATGGTTGGTACTGGTAGTGAAATGAATGGTGGCTCTGTAATTACTAATGAGGAGCAAAAATTAAAAATAGGGAAGGTATTTGGTTCTTATAATTTCCCTAAATTTGCTATATTAGATCCTACATTAACATTTACAGTACCTAGATATCAAATGGTTTCTGGTATCTTTGATATTATGAGCCATATTATGGAGCAATATTTTTCTGATTTTGATGATAATGCTAATGACTATATCATGGAAGGCATGATGAGAGCATTAATTAGTGCATCTAGAATCGCAATTAAAAATCCAAATGATTATGATGCTAGATCAAACATTATGTGGATTGCAACATGGGCTTTAAATACATTTGTATCTAAGGGTAAGACTGAGGACTGGGAGGTCCATATGATTGGTCAGGCTATCGGTGCTGTTACAAATGCAACTCATGGTATGACATTATCTGCAGTTTCAATTCCATATTATGAATATATTATGCCTTTTGGATTATTAAAATTTAAAAGATTCGCTGAAGTTGTTTGGAATGTAGAATCATATAGATTTAATAATGATGCTAAAGCAATAGCAAAAGAGGGCTTAAGATGTATGAGTGATTGGATGAAGGAAATTGGTTTAGTTATGAGAATTTCTGATTTAGGTGTAAAGCCTTCTGATTTTGATGATATTGTTAACGCAACATTCCTACTTAATGGTGGATATAAGGAATTAAATAAGGAAGAATTAATAGATATCTTAAAAAGAGCAATGTAATATATAATAATATTACGAAAATGTACAATTTTTTTAAAAAATAGTTAAAAAGTGCCGCAATTTACCTTGCGGCCTTTAATTTTTTTTATTATAATAATAAAATAGCGAGTATGTTTATACGCATATTTTGGGAGGTAAGTTATTATGCAAAAAATTACGCTTGAGGGCTTAGTTTCTTTCCTTAAGGAACAAGGTTTTGTATTCCAAGGAAGCGAAATCTATGGTGGTCTTGCAAATGCATGGGATTATGGTCCACTAGGTGTTGAATTAAAGAAAAATATTAAGGATGCATGGTGGAAGAAGTTTGTTCAAAACAATCGTTATAATGTTGGATTAGATTCTGCATTATTAATGAATAAAGAGGTATGGGTTGCTTCAGGACATATTGGTTCATTCTCTGACCCATTAGTTGATTGTAAGAAGTGTCATTCTAGATTTAGAGCAGATAAATTAATTGAGGATTTTACTCATGGTGCATTAACTGGTGATGGTATGTCTAATCAGGAATTAACACAATACTTAAAGGATAATAAAGTTGTATGTCCTACTTGTGGTGCCTTAGATTATACTGATATTCGTCAATTCAATTTAATGTTTAAGACTCATATGGGTGTTGTAGAGGATGCTAAGGCAGAGGTTTATTTAAGACCTGAAACTGCTCAAGGTATTTTTGTTAATTTTAAAAATATTCAAAGAACTACAAGAAGAAAGCTTCCATTTGGTGTTGGTCAAATTGGTAAATCTTTTAGAAATGAAATCACTCCAGGTAATTTCATTTTCAGAACAAGAGAATTTGAGCAAATGGAATTAGAATTCTTCTGTAAGCCAGGTACTGAACTTGAATGGTTCAGCTACTGGAGAAAATATTGTATGGATTTCTTAGTATCTATTGGTGTAGATAAGGATAAGCTAAGATATAGAGACCATGACCAAAAGGAATTATCATTCTATTCAAATGCGACAACTGATATCGAATTTGATTTCCCTTGGGGATTTGGTGAATTATGGGGTATTGCATCTCGTACAAATTACGATTTAAATGCTCATCAAAATCATTCTAAACAAAATCTAGAATATCTAGATCCTGAAACAAATGAGAAGTATTTACCTTATGTTGTTGAACCATCTGTAGGTGTTGAAAGAATGATGCTTTCTGTTTTATTCTCAGCATATGATGAGGAAAAGGATGATAAGGGTCAAGTTAGAACTGTATTAAGATTACATCCTGCACTTGCACCTTATAAGGTTGCTGTATTACCTTTAATCAAAAAGAATCATGCAGATAAGGCTCTTGAAATCTTTGATTTACTAAGTGAGAGATTCCAAGCAGTATATGATGAAACTGCAAATATCGGTAAGAGATATAGAAGACAAGATGCAATTGGTACTCCATTTGCAATTTGCGTTGATGATAATACAGTAAATGAAGGTACTGTTACAGTAAGAGATAGAGATACAATGTCTCAAGTAACTTTAAAGATTGAAGAAGTAATTCCATATATTGAATCAAAATTAAAGTTTTAATTTTTAGGGAGTGATTGATTTGACTGATGAAGAATTAAATAATCTTATAGGTCAAACCGATTTGGTTTCCCTAGTATCAAAATATGTTTCGTTAGAGAAAAAAGGTAAAAATTATATGGGATGCTGTCCTTTCCATAATGAAAAGACTCCATCATTTGTAGTTTCACCTGAAAAGGGAATATTCAATTGCTTTGGATGCCATAAGGGTGGAAATGCCTTGACTTTTATAAAGGAAATTGAAAATACTGATACTAAAAATGCAATAAAGCTTTTATGTGAATTTAATGGAGCTGAATTTAAGGATTCAAATCCATTTAAAAAGGAAAATAATTTTTCTAAATATTATAAATTAATGAATACTGCTAAGGATTTTTATAAATTATATTTAAATTCTGATAAAGCAGGTGTTGATGCATTAAAATATTTAGAATCAAGAGGCTTGAATAAAAATATATTGGAGCAATTTGAAATTGGTTTATCACCATCTAATGGTGATACAATTCATCAGGTATTATTAAAGAATGACTTTTTAGAATTAGATATGGCTGATATGTCCTTAATCGAAAGAAATGATAAAGGCTATTATGACATATTTAATAATAGAATAATGTTTCCAATTAAGGATGAAAATGGTAATACAATTGCCTTTTCAGCTAGAATATTTAATAATCCTGATAAATCTCAGCCTAAATATATTAATTCAAGAGAAACAAAAATATTTGTTAAAAATGAAACATTATTTAATTTAAATTTAGCAAAGCCTTATATTAATAAAAAGCATCGTGTAATATTACATGAGGGTCAAATGGATGTAATAGCATCCTTTAAGGCAGGGCTAGGTGAGGCAGTATGCTCACTTGGTACGGCCTTATCAATAAACCATGCTAATAAATTAAAAAGATATACTGATAATATCATTATTTGCTACGATGGTGATATGGCAGGTATTAATGCTTCATTAAAGGCCATTAGGGTTTTTAAAAAGGCTGGATTTAAGGTTCATTTAGTTTTATTACCAGCTAAGATGGACCCTGATGAATATGTATTAAAATATGGTGAGGCAGAATATGAAAAATATTTTGAGTCACATATTATTGATGATATAGAATATCAATATCAGGTTTTATTCTTAAATAAGAATTTAGCTGATAAGGATGTATTAGATAATTTAAGAGACGAAGCCTTTAAATTAATATTTGAACTTGATAGCTCAATATTAGAAGAAAAATATATTAGTCGTTTAGCTAATGATTTAAATGCTTCAATAGAAGCTGTAAGAAGAGATTATGATAAATATGTTAGCTTACATGCAAGAAATAATGCATATGAGCCTATTAATTACCCTGTTGATTTCGTTGAACCAGCTCCTATTGCTGAGGTAAGTAATAAAAAGAAGAAAAGCTATAATAATTTAGCTGAATTAAAAATATTTGTTTATGCTATTCAAAGCAAATATTTTGCTAAAATGATAGATAAAAAAATAATGAATTCATTACAGGTTTTATCTAGTGAGAATTTCTATATTTGGGATACATTAGTTAATGATTATTATAATAATTATGACACATTTAATGAAAGAAATTTCTTAATGCTATTAAGTGAGGATCATTTAAATTCCTTTATAGATTTAATGGATGAGATAAAAAAATATTCTACTGAATGTAATGAGGCAGACTTAGAAAGATGTATTATGATGTTTAATAGTCTTGCAAGTGATGATGAGAATAAGATGATTGAAAAGAAGGTTAAGGAATCAAATTCACCTTTAGAAGCAGCTTCATATATTCAAAAGATATTTGAAAATAAAAGTAAGCAAGAAAAAAATAAACATAAGAATTTTGGGAGGAAAAATTAATTATGGATTTTGAATTAGCTTTAAAAGAATTAGTTGAATTAAGTAAAAATAACAACAATACAGTATATTCAAATGACATTTTGAAATATTGTAGTGATGATGAAAATTCTAATGATTATGATAAATTAGAAGAAGCATTACTAGCTAAGGAAATTGATATAGTTCCATCTAAGGATTCAATCGACGATGGTGAGGTTGATGATGTTGAAATGGAACCAAATTTAGCTGATATGGAAGAGGTCGATATTTCAAATTACGACCAATTACCATCATCAATTAGAGTTGATGACCCTGTTAGAATGTATTTAAAGGATATCGGTAAAATTCCTCTACTTTCTTATGATGAAGAAATTGAGCTTGCTGAATTAGTTGAAGATGGTAGAGAGGCTAAGGAAGCCTTAGATAAGATTGAAGCTGATGATATGAATACTGTATCAACAGAAGAATATGAGGCATTATTAGATAGAGCTGAGGCCGCAAATGATGCTAAGGATAAGCTTGTAAATGCTAACCTTAGATTAGTTGTATCTATTGCTAAAAGATATTTATCAAGAGGCTTACAATTCCTAGATTTAATCCAAGAAGGTAATATGGGATTAATGAAGGCTGTTGATAAATTTGATCATAGAAGAGGATATAAATTCTCTACATATGCTACTTGGTGGATTAGACA
>DJXM01000046.1 GCA_002449755.1 Caryophanales bacterium UBA7004 | reverse complement strand
GTACGTATCAATTGATCTTCAGCTTCCATGTAAAATGTTTTAGAAATACCACCTACTGGGAATCCATCAATATCTATATTAGTAGTTATTGTGATATTTACAGGAACATTCCACCTTACATATAAATCTAGTGAATTCGTATTAAATCTTGAAATAAAGCTAGAAATGGTTTGACCAGGAACTAAAATTGAAGCATATCTAGCTGTTGCATATTCCTTATCAACTAATCCAACCATCTTATCAGATGTTTCAAAATAATTAGAATCTAACACATAAATATTATCTTTCACTAAATTAAATTCTAATGTATAAGTTAGTCCACCACCATATTCCTCTTTAAATGGATGATCATTATCCGTATGGAATGTTATAGATACAATGCTATCCTTAGGTGTTACTTCAACAAATTGACTAACAGTATAGGATATTGTGTTTCTTGTTGAAACACTATAGCCTTCTCTATCATATATTTGTTCTCCATTTTCATCTTTATAAGATAAAAATATTAAATCAATTCTATACAAGCCTGGTAAATTAAATAGGATTTTATCATTACCGTCCTCATTATAAATTGACACTGCTTTAGTAGATAAAGCATTACCATCTTTAATACTATATACTTTATATGAATAATCACTTGCAATATTATTACCATTTGGAAGCTTTGGCATTGAATCTTTAAAATTATATACTGTATCTGTAAATATAGTATTATAATCTAATGGCCTATATTCTCTTTTACCACCAAAATAAGTTTCATATAATGCTGAAATTGTTATTTTATCATTTACTTCAGTCTGATAATAAACAGTAATATAACCATATTCCTCTGTTGATATATAATTTTTAACATTTGTTATAAATTCTTCATCATTTACATAATCATCTAAATAAAAGCTTAATTCTTTTTCCTTTCCTAAGAATTTTACTTGAAATAATTTAAAATCATATGTTCCTGAATTCTCTTCAATTGTATATTTTAGGTTGAATAATTCATGAAAATTATCTTTATATACTGATGAATATTCATAACTATTATTATAATTTAAACGTTGTGATTGACCACTATATTGATTTTTTAATGTACCTTTTTTTATTTCTATTCCATCTTTATATAAAACATAATTATCCCCAACACCTAAATTAAATGGCGTTTCAACAAAATAGTATTCACGATAACGGTTTATTAAACCAAAAACATAAACAATATCATAATCTGGCATATAGAAAGCACCATCTTTAGTGTAACTTATTGGTATAGATGAATAACCTTCATCAGTTACTTGATATACCTTCATATAGATATGATTGAATGTTATATATTGTGTATCATATAATCCGGCAACATATTTAATCCCATATATATCTCCACCACAATAATTAAATACAGTTCCACCTTGCATCCAAGTGTATTCTATATTTGGAAGTTTTACCTCTTCACCACTATTGTATGTGTTATTAGCCTCATCATATAATACTCCATTATTTGAAACAAAATTGTAATTTGGAGCACTATATAATGCAAGTTCATAAACACAGGTTGATATATCACCATTAGCTTCAGTATATTTATAAACTATTGCAGATGATCTACTAAATGCAAAACTTGAATTAACATTTTGTTCGCTTGAATAATCAATTTTATAATTATTCATATCATATACTTTATAAGTCATATTATTAATATCTTTATTAATACCAAATGTGGTATTCCAGATATTAATCACATCAATATTATCACCTATTTTAAAGCTTTTACCAGTTGTAACAAGAGTTCTTTCTCTCATTCCACCTCCAGCTATATTTGTTGTATAGCTATCAGCATATAAATCTTTTGTTCCATCATAACCATAGATTCTAGCATTCATATTAAAATGAGCAAAATTATAGCGATTTAATGCTATATCAACATCATTATTAATTGGTGTTATTTCAATTCTATGGCTATATATTTTAGAGTTTGAAGGTAATGATTGAACATTATCAGCTGAATAAAAGAAATTAACATTTATATTAGTCATACCATTGTTTTTTTCATATTCATAAATTGCTGAACTATCAGCAAAATCAGCTATAGCACCTGGGTAAAATGATAATTCTTCATTATATTCATATGAATCTCCACTTAATGGTTTATAAGAAATAGTAGATTCATCTATTGCTAATATATGATCAAAATCTAATGACATTATCAAGCTTACATAATTGTAAGATCCTAAAGTCATTAATTCCATCATACCTGTTACAGAACATTCAAGCATATAATTCTTTAACAATTCATTACCAAGATCAAATATATGATAATACTTCTTTTCTTCACTGTTAAATTCTACTGCCATATTATAGTATCTTTTAGCATTATAAACTCCCGGATACCAATCGGATTCAACCATACCTTCTGGTAAATCATCACCAAGGCCGTAAATATATCTTATTGGTGCGAAAGTCATTATTCTTTCATAATAATAATCATCTTTATCACCATTACCAATAAAGATTTTGGGTTTAAAATTAGTTATTAATGAATAATTACCATTTTCTAATTTTAAATAAGCATATGCTGAAAAATAAGAGCTCATTGTTGTTTCGTCATTCTTTTGCGAATGAAATATTGTTCTTATTGAATAGATGCCATCATCAAGACCTTTTTTGAAATTTACATATGATTTAGAAAAGCCTAAAAACTCGGTAATATTAAATTCTAATTTATATTTTGTTCTAGTTTGTTCTAAATCTGATGCTGGTATATTTTCATTTGATACATTATACCAATTAATATCAAAATAAAGTGGCGTATCTAGTGAATTATCCTTCCAGTCAATATATATTGTTCTTTTTGTCTCAGTTCCAACAGCAATAGTTTTTTCACCATCTAATTTAAATTTAGATCCATTAGATGATGATAATGTGACAGTGAATACTTCAGGGGATGCAAAATATTTATTATCATAAGTTAATCTTAAAAATAAACCATCTTCGCTTTTTTCAAAATATGTTTCATTTAAATCGATAAAATCATAAAAATCTGCATATCCACCATAAGTATCGGTAAGCTTTCCTTTTTCTACAGTATCTTCTAATATTTTAGTTTCATAATTAACTAAATATATTCCATTTTTAGTGAATTTTTCTTGTTCCCACTTAGCATATAAAGTTACATTTTTCATTTTTAAATATAAGCTTTCACTTGTATATGGATATACATAATTAGAATCAAAATACCATCCTTGGAAAATGTAACCTGTTCTTGTAGGAGTTGGAAGCGTTGGAATATTTTTAGCAGTATAAGAAATAGAAGGTATTGGATCTTTTAAAGTAGTATTACTAAATTCAATTTTATATTCTTTATTACCATATTGTTCAGCTATTATATCCTTTGGATCTTTTAAGCTATCATTTTTACATGACGCTAAAGAAAACGATATAAATAATGCAGTAAATAATATTAATATATTTAATAATCCTTTCTTCATAAAATGTACCTCCTATTCCTATACTATAAATTAATTATTTTTATACATAAGCACATCTATCATCAAAATTATATGCATGTTGCATAGCATCAACTAGCTTAGCATAATTTTCTGTATCTGATGATGTAATACCACACCACCAGCCTTCTTCAAAGATTTCTGAATCCATAGTCTTTACTTGTTCTTCAGTTGTCCAATAATCTTCAACATTTAATGTTTCAGATGTATATTGGCCTCTATGGAAGCAGAAATTACTTACTTGATAAGTTTCTGTGGAACCATCTGTATTTGTCTTTGTTCTTTCGTTTAATGTGAAGAAATATTCATTATCACAATCAGTAAATCCATTTGTATGAATCTTCTTAACAAGACCAAATACAAGTGGTTTTTTTGCTGAATCCTTTCTATCAACATTTAAATAATACATAGAACCAGTCATAATCTCATATCTTGTTACATTCTTAACTGTATCAATAATCGCTTTGGCATATGGATACATTGGATCGCTTTCATCTAAATCTGCATATTGAGCTGCAGTTCCTGCATATCTATTTCTATATGAATTACCAACAGCATAGCTAAACCATATTTCAGCCTTAGGAGCCATTGCATATACTTGTACATCATATACATTTACATCTACTGCAGTTGCTTCATCATGTGTTGCATCAGCATATTGCTTCTCAACTGATTTACCCATATATTTAACTAATAATTTACCTGATTCAATTGAATAGAATCTACCAACTACTGCATTTTCAAAGCTTGATAAAGATGTATTATTACCATCTTCTTCAAGTGTAGTAATATTTGCTAATGTTCTAATCTTAAATGCGTATGGTCCAACATATTCAAGATTATCAGTTCTTAATACTACATGGGCAAGCTTTGTATTTTCAAATGCACTATCGCCAATATATGTTAAATTGCCATATTCAAATTTAACATTAGACAAATTAACACAATTTTTAAATGCATTAGTACCAATCTTTTCAAGATTTTTACTTAAGAATACATGAGCTATTGCTTGTTTATTCATGAATGCACCTTCAGCAATTTCAGTAACCTTTATTCCATTTATTTCTTCAGGAATATATACTAAAACATATCCATCATCAATTTCTGCAGCACCATCTTCGTCAAATCCTGTAATAACATAATGATCATCAACAAGCTCTGCAGTATAACCACATGGTTTAAATTCATAATTAATAGTTAAATATTTATTACTATCAATAGCACCTGTTTCAAATTCCTTACCACTATCAAGAATGCTTGTAATTTGAGTATTATCCTTAAAACCTAATTTATCCTTTAAAACTTCTTCTGTTAGCTCAGTACCACTTGTTAATGTTAATACTTTTGTCGAAGTTTGTGATAATTGAGTTTGATTTAACTTAACATAAATCTTTGCTTCATTGCCTGATTCAATCTTACCTACAAATTGAACCTTACCAAAATTAGAATCTAATGTATAATCTCCACCAAAAACCTTATTATAAACGCCTGAAGGCATTTCTGTCTTATCAATAATTACAGCTTCAAAAATTGCCTCCATACTATATCTAACACCATTTACACTCATAGTTCCGTACTTTGTACCATTAAAATTGTCGTAAATAGTTGTACCTTGTGTTGAAATTAATTCAGGATTTTCATCTGATTCAGGAGTATGAAGTACACAATTTGTAAATGCTGTTACTCCTTCTTTTCTAAACCAATATGATAAATAATCACTTTGTTCTGCATTAGGATTAATGAATTCCCATGTAGATGGCAATTTAATATATCTAATCTTTGGATTATCAAAGAACGCACCGACCTGAATACCAACTACACCTTCTGGTACAATTATCCAGCCATTTTCATCAACATTAGTATCTGCAATTAATACTAATCCTTTGTCATTATTCATAAAAATTCTATTATTTGAATCCTTATAGAATTTGGAATTCTCACCAAATGTAAAATTAGTTGGAACCTGAGATAAATTCTTAATTGAATCTGGTAATTTAATTTCATAATCATATCCATACTTTGGTTGTTCATATCCAATAACTGTCATCTTTGTAGAGTCAGCTACATAATCTTGGCTATAATTTCTTCCAGCCCAGAATGAATTAATTATTACTTCTACATTATTTGGTAATTCAAATTTAACATTTTTAAAATTATTAAATGAATCATAAATCATTTTTAAATTTTTTGGCATTTCAATTTTTGTGATACTATTTAACATATCACCATTAAATTGGCCAATAAATTCAACATTATCACCAAATAAAATTGTGTTGGCAGATGTTGCTTTATCAAGATTTTCACCTGAAATAAATCCATCAACCTTCATTACCTTAGTTTCACCATCAATTGTTACACGAGCTCTATCTGCAAATCTAACAACTGGCCATGATGCGATTTCATCCTTAATACTATTATATGTGCCTGAAGCACCTCCAATTATTGTAACTGCTCGTGCAATTCTTTTTGGAGACCAACCATCATGTGTTAGATTACCGCTTTCTTGGTTAATTCTATAATCAAGACCTGGACTATTCCAATCAACAAAAATTGTTTGACTTTTTGTAATAGGCTTAGAAAAATCAAAATCATTTCCTTCTTCATCAACAAAGAATGAATTATTAGGATCCATATAATCCTTCATGATTAAATCTAATGCTGTTGTCTCAGTACCACCTTCAAGCTCAACAGTTGTTGATGCTGGTTCTCCTAAAATACTATTAGGTTTAACTTTAACCTCATAACATGTTTCATAGCCATTATAATAAGTGATTTTAGCAACACTTCTAGCATATAATGTATTTGCATCATCAGTATTTTCATATTTTACTGTACATTCTTCATTTGTGTACCAACCATCAAAATCAAGACCTTCTCCCGGATTATAAGAACCATTAATTACTTCTGCTATATTCTTCTTTCCTTGACTTTCACCATTGATATAGACATCTACTTGCTTTGCAGAAAATCTAGCATATAGTGTTTTGCTTGATTTAATATTTTCATTTTTGAATGCTTGACCTGTAAAATCCTTTGTTTCATACCAATCAACAAAAGTATAATAATCTTTTGTTGGAGGTGTAGGCATTGTGATTTTACCATCAACTACTTCTTGTGAAGCTCCATATTGCTTCCATTCACCATTTTCTTCTACCATAAATGCAACATTTAATTGTGCATTATCATTGTTACCTTCAGTTACAGTATTTTGATTATCAGTACTATTTGTATTAGTTGCTGAATCATTATTACATGCTGTAAGACTAGCTACACATAATGTTGCTGCTGCGGCTAAAAGAAA
>DJXM01000048.1 GCA_002449755.1 Caryophanales bacterium UBA7004 | reverse complement strand
ATAAGTCAATTAATGAAAATGAAAACTGTGATAAAAACTGCAAGGAAAATTGTGATGAATCAGTAAATACAGCTAAGGCAGCACCTAGCGATTATGCAACTGAAAATCCTGCAGATGAGCACACTTTAAATGAAGATGCTCTTACAGAATTATTTGATACTGCTAAGACTTTAGATAATTATTTTGCTCCTAAGGGCGGTTATGTTATTAAATTATATCAAGGTAAAACTGCTAATAAGTTATCAGACTCTGGTAAGAATGTTGATAAGGCAAGTGATGGTAAGACTCCACTAAAATCTTTAGATTTAGCTAAGCAAGCTGTTACTCAAATAATTAAGGGTTCTGATAAGTTTAATGATGTACTTGGTCAAGATATCAAAGATAATATTAATAATTATACAGTAGTTATTTGTGGTAAGAAAAATAGTGCTGATAATAATAATGTAACTCAGCTAGCTGCTTGGTACCAAGGAAAACCAGTAGCAGATAATATTAAAGCTGCTGTTAAACAAATTAAAGGTGCAAATAAAGCAGATATTGCTGCTGAAAAATCACTTAACAAGTTAAATGGTGAAGATAAGTCTAATAATGGAATAAAATTAAATGATAATACAGATACAAATGCAGCTCCAGTAAATACTACATCTGTTGAAGATATTATTAAGAAATATAATATTAGTGCAGAAGATGCTGCATTACTTAAAAAAGCTAATGAGAGCTTAACAGAAGCTGTTGCATTAAATATTACAATTGATGAGATTCCATCAGATGATAATATTGCAGTAGTTAATGTAAATGATTCTCCTGTTGCTGATGTTCCAGCAGAGCCTTGTGTAGGTCCTGAATGCGACGTTCCTGCAGCAGAATTTAATGCTGAACCTGTTGTTGATGTAACTCCAGTTGATACTCCAACTGTAGATGTTGCACCAGTTGAAGCTACTCCAACAGTAGCAACTGAGCCAACTGAACCAATTGAGCCGTTCTCTCCAGAACTTCCTGAAGAAAATCCGGTAGCAACAGATGCAACAGATGATGTATTTGCTAAGGTTCCTGAAGCTACTACTGATACTCCTATCGAAAATCCTGAAATTCAAACTCCTGAAGTAGACAATTCAGATATCGATGATGTAGATACTGATAAAGAAGATACTAAGGCTGAGGATGATAAAAAAGACGATAAGAAGGACGACGATAAGGAAGATAAGAAAAAAGATAAAGATGACAAAGACAAAGATGATAAGAAAGATGATGATAAAGAAGACAAGAAAGTAGATGAATCTCTAAATGAAAGTACTTCTGATATCTCAGCAATCTTAAATAGCTTTGCTGCATCTTTAAATGATACTTCTGTTGATTTAGGTTCTGACACAAATGAAAGCATTGAAGAATGCAATGGTGTAAAGAGCCCAGTTGCTAGCTATGTTGAAGCAATCAATAAAGCCGGTGAATTAGATGAAGATATGGCAAGCGAAACTGCTAAGGCAGTTGCTGCTATTGAAAAAGTAGAAGATGAGCTTGCTGCAGAAGCAGGTAAGGCTGAAGCTCCAAAGGATGAATCACTTGCAGAAGGTAAATATGATGTAAGTGATGCAGAATTTGAACAAATGCTTAACAGCAAGACTTTCAAAGATTTTAGTGAAGGTGTAGATTTTGAGAATGTTGAGGAAGTAGATGAAGACTCAATTAACGAATGCTTTACTAATTATCTAACAGAAGTATATAAGAATGTTGATAACTTCAAGACTTCTAGTTTCACAATTACTGAAAATAACAAGATGGTAATTGAAGGTGTTATTAACTTTAAACAGAAAACTCCTGACAAGCCAGCAAATTCAAGAGTAACTACATTTAGCTTTGATTTAAATAATACAAATATTGTAGAAGGTTACAATAATGAAGTATTTGATAATGGAAGCATTAAATTAGGATTTAATATTAAAGATAATAAGATGGTTGTTGAAAGTCTTTCATACAGCTACAATATTGATAAAAACCTAGTTGAAGGCCTAGTAAAAAATAAGTAATTAAGAAATAGGGATTGGCTGGCGTTAAGCCAACTAGTCCCTTAATTTATTTTAGGAGGTAGCTAAAATGTCTACAAGTAAGAGCGATTACGGTTACTTAATAAATGGTAAAGACATTAAACTACATAGATTTTGATTTAAAGAAATGGTAAAGCAATATGGAACTATTTGTATTTACAAAGCTCCATTACCAAAGTCTGACTTTGATGCTCATGGTGACTTAGATGCAGATTACTATAAAGGAATTCCTGTAGGTTGTATCTTTGAAGAATATCCAAATCAAAAAACATTAAAGAAGGCTGGCTGGGTTGCTGAACTACAAGAAGGTTCATCTTTAATTTATGTTCCTTATGACACTCCTAAACTACAAGTTGGTTCACTTTTTATTGTTCCAAGTGGTTTAGATGGAGCAGAAGGAAGAGTATTCCGTGTTATATCAATGCATAATATTGCAATATATCCTGCAAGTATTGCTTGTGAAATTGCTCCTGAATATGAGGACATTGATGAAAGAAATCTTCATACAGACTTTAGAAATGATGACCTTACACTATTAAAAGATTTGGAGGATGATGACTAATGAATTATATATTAAATGAAACAACTCCACAATTCTTTTTAAATGAGAAATTTGACCTTTGTGAGCGTTTTATTCTTAATGAAGCAGGAAATGCTACTGATACAGGAAAAAAGCCAGAAACGGTCAAAGAATGAGCAATAGAGACTAAAGATACACTATCAAGAGCTTATAAAGCTCTTGAAGGAGGCAATGATAGAGATAATGCTAGCAAAGAAGCAGATTTAAATAAAATATTTAATTATATTACTTCTTTAAAAAATCTTATAAATCAAGACCTTGACCCATCTAAATTAAAACCAAAGGTTATTGAATTCATTGAAAAATTTAAAACATTATTAGCATCTATTGCTGGTACTGAGAATAACTTTGATTGACCAAAACTTAAAGCTTATTTAGGAGTATCTCCAGCAGTTACAGACTTTGTTAGTACTCTTGAAAAAACTATTAATATGGCTAAAAGTAATAGCTATACAAAAGAAACCGTAAATGAGCTAAGAACACAAGTAAATACTATTTATGATTTAAGTAAGAAATTTATAGCAGAATATTCTGCAAAAGATACTACTGAAGAATCAAAACTTATTGATATTAATAAGTTCAAAGATGCTTGCACTAAATTTATTTTATGCTGCGATGTTATTGAAAAACTCGATGAAAAGTATACAAAAGGAGTGCATCAAGATTTTATAGATATTGCTTCTTGAATCTATACAAGTACAAAGTGGCTTATTGTTAAAAAAGAAGAAAATCCTAACTGGGCTAAAGATACTCAGTATGTAACAACCTTCAATGAATTAGTTAAGAGAATGACTGAATTTAACAATAAATGATTAAAGGATGTGCAACAATTAGCTAAATCCAATGATATAGGCATGGAAGATGTTGCTAAAGCAATTGATACTAAAGATTGGGATAAGACTTATAAAAATTGAGCTAAAGATACAAAAAGCCAAGAAGAATTCTGGAATCTATATTTTAAAACAGCATGAGGTAGTAATGCTCAGAAAGTAGCATATCTTGGAGAAGCATTTAGACAAGAGCTAACTACTTGAGGATTTAAAGAAGAACATAATCCATTTATAAACTTTGTTAAAACATATGTTGTTGATAAAGGATATAATATAACTGGAGATAAATATGAAAAACTACACAATGCTGTAGTCTATAATCAAATTACTCGTGAAGAATTACAAAATAAAGGTGATAAATTTGTTAATTTAATTATCTTTAATAGGTCTATGTATAATCACTCTGCTAAGGATATAGAAGAATATTTACTAGCACACTACAGCATAAAAACAAGAGATGGTGATTTAAATTTTAGTCCATTAGAGGAAATAATAGAAGCTCTTGGAACAACTACTGATGCAGCAAGAACTGATAAAAAGTATATATTAGCTGCTATTATGTTTGGAAACTTAAAATATCCTAAGAGCACTAA
>DJXM01000074.1 GCA_002449755.1 Caryophanales bacterium UBA7004 | reverse complement strand
CTGTAATAAAGTATTTGATGAGTAGGGGTCTAACAATACCTTATAGAGTATATGTAAATATGTAGAAATGCATAATTATATATAAATTCGTTAAAATATGAGTTTACTCATTGAATGAATTTTATATTCACTGTTGTTCTTAGCATACAGCATTTTCCATTCTATGCTCGTAGCATTCCTTTTTATTTTTATACATATTCTTATCAGCTCTAGTGACTAGCTTTTCGTAGCCAACCTCTTTAATATTATCAGTATATGAATATCCCATTGCTATTGATACATTATATTCCTTTTGAAAATCATTAAATGCTTGAATATATGAATCAATGTCATCCTTTGAAATATTTTCCAATATTGCTATAAATTCATCTCCACCAACTCTATAGCAATTTCTATTGCTGGCATCTAAAAAGCTTTTTTTAATGCATAATGATGCATTTTTAATTAATTCATCACCTTTTGCATGACCATATGTATCATTAACAAATTTCAGATTATTAATATCTAATACAAATACAGCTGCACTTTTTTCTTCTGGTGGAATTTTTAAGAATTCGTTATAGCAATATCTATTAGGTAATCCAGTTAATGAATCATTTTCGGCAACATTTCTTAATTCGTTTTCGAATTCCTTATGTCTATCTAATAATGCATTATAGGCTATAGCCAAATGGTTTGCCTCATATAATGAATGCTCAGTTTCTAATCTTTGATTATTATCAATTCTTTTTGAGAAATTATTTATTGGGAATACTAGCTTCTTAAATAGAATTACAAAAAGAAGAAGATTAGAAATTAAAATTAATAGGATTGATCCCCATAGGAAGCCCCTCATTAATCTAATTCTTTGATTAATTTCACTATTTTTTTGTGATGAAGTTAATGTAATAATATCAGTTGCTGTTCTAGTATTTTCTGATATTATTCTTTGATTATTAGAATATGATAGATTTAATAATAGCTCTAATGCTAATTTTTGCTTTTCATCATCTGTTAAATCTAATTCATTAGATATATCATATTCTGGAATTCTTTTCATTACATCATCAGGTAGATTTATAAATGAAATGCTATTGATTAGCCTAAATGCATGTGCTTGTGCTTCAGCCATAGCATATGCGGCATTAACAGCTTCATCTAATAATTTTTTAGTTTTATCATCTAAATCGTATTTTTGTAAATTTACTAAAATAGTTTTTGGATGCTTACTATCGTCGTTAAATTCTGACATGTATGAATTTAAGGCACCAGTATTTAATGTTTTTTCTGGATTAGGAAGATAAGGCATATGTGCAAATGATATAGCAGTTGCTGATAGCTTAGAAGAACCACCCTGCAAATTATTAATGTTATTTATGCATTCTGTTATGCTAGCATTTGCCTCTTCCATAGATGTCGTATCTACATTTATTAATATTGTAGATACCAAAATTAAAACATAAAAAAACGATATCACAACGATAGTGGGTATGAAAACAACGATAGAATGTAGGCCCTTAGCCTGTCGTTTTTTATCCATAGTAATCACCACGCTTTTAGTTATTTTAACATTTATATTTTTAAATCACAAATTAAAATTTATGATTACAAAAAAAATCAATAATTTTTTAAAACATTGTTGAAAAAATCTCTGTTAGAATAATACATCTTGAAATAATTTTAAAAAAATTGTATCATATAAAAAAGGCAAGAGCGATTTCTATTAATATGTAAGTTGGTGATTTATATGCATAACGATAAATTAGTTAGCGAATTCATCAAATTTAATAAGATATTACTTTCAACTCTTAATTTAGAGGAAAAGAAGATTTATCTGTATGACGAAAAGAATGATAATCTTTCTTTTTCTTATGAAGAGTTCTTTTTATATGCTTCAAAGTATTATGATTTAATTCCTGATTTTGTTGATAAGGCAATTGTTGTAATTGAATCATTAACCACTGATACAAATCTATTAGAAATAGATGCCGATTATAGAAAGACAAATGGAAAGATTGTAAGCTATACATATCATTTAGTTCGATTAAATGATAAAGAGATTATGCTTTCTTTAAAGGAAGAGGATAAGCAGAATTATGATCAAATAGATCAAATGACTAAAGCTAATCAAAAATCATATATTGATAATAGAGCTAAAAACAATATGTTAACTAAAACGCCGTTTGTAGTTGTCTATATTGATATTGATAACTTTAGACATATCAATGATGAATATGGTCAAATGATTGGTGATATGATTCTAATTGAAATGGTTTCAACTGCTAAGAATTTCTTAGGAGATAGAGGAGCTATATCTAGAATTGGTGGAGATAGATTCTTAGTTATTTATGATATAGATGATGATTATGATACAGTCCATGATTTCCTATTTGATTTAAAAATGACTATGCAAAGAATTTCTACCTGCTCTAGTAGAGGTATAACTGTAACACTAACATTAGCTTCAGCTCAATATCCATCTGATGGTGTATATGAGCTATTATTAAAGAAGTGTGAAAAGGCTCTAATTAGAGGTAAGAATAAGGGTAGAGATTGCTTCGTAATGTATCTAGAGGAAAAATGTGGAAGAGTTACTCTAGATGATAAAATCTCAGATGAAATAGTTAAAATTGATAATATATCAGCTAAGAATGATGTATATTCTATGATTACTAATATTAATCAAACATTATCTAATGATTCAAATTTTGATAATGCAATAGAAGAGGCATTAGCATTAGTTGGTAGCTATTTCTATATAGATAGAGTATCTATTGCTAGATTAAATATTAAAACAAATACAATTATGAAGCACCATGTTTGGTATAACCCAATGGTTAGTATTGAGCATGAGGTTTATTGTAAAAATGAAATAATGCAGCATTGGGCTAAGGCATTAGGCACTAAGGATTATGTTAAGGTTGATGATACTAAGGCATTAGCAGATGATCACCCATTAAAGGATATTTTCCCTGTTGATCAAACAACAGCGACTATGTCATTTGAGCTCATGGTTAATGGTAGATCATTTGGTATTATAAGATTAGATATGACAACAGGCGTAAGACATTGGCAGCCTGAGGATTTCCAAATCTTCTTACTTATTTCTCAATTATTTGCATCATATATTCAAAAGAATTATTTAAAGGAAACAAACTTTAAAACATTATATACAGACGCAACATATGGATGTAATAATTTCATTTATCTATTTAGAACTGCCGGTGATGAAATCATTTCTAAAAATGTTTTAAATTATTCTTTAATGGAAATAGATATAAGAAATATTATCGCATATCGCTCTATCTTTGGTAAAAAGAAAATGAGTGAATTAATTAATGTAATGGTTAGTGTTTTTGAGGAATTCCCTGAGGTTATTTATGGTAAGCATCATTCTGGTCCATTTGTTTTATATATAAGAAGCCAGGATAAAAAATTAATAGAAAAGATTTATGATGAATTTAACAAAAAGGTAAATGAATATACAGCTGCAAATAATATTCATGAATTATCATTCCAAGCAGGTGTATATTTTGCTAATTCAGTAGAGGATAGATTAATAGATGCTATATCAAATGCTAATTTAACAAGAACATTAAATAAATCAACTGGTATTTTATATTATTCTGATGATGTAAAAAATCAATCATTGTTTAAGAGTGAAATGGTATTAAGAATTGATGAAGCTTTAGCTAATAATGAATTCTTATTATATCTACAGCCAAAAATATCTACAAAAACAGGTAAATTAGTTGGAGCTGAGGCTCTAACTAGATGGAATTATAAGGGTAATAAATTATTATTCCCAGATACATTTATTCCACTTTTTGAACAACAGGGTATAATTGATAAGCTAGATTATTCAGTATTTGAAAATGTATGTAAATATCAGCGTGAGCTTATAGATGAGAATAAGGAAGTAGTACCTATTTCTGTTAATGTTTCTAGATTCGTTTCTGATTTTGATGATTATATTAAAAATATTGAAGCAATTAGAAATAAATATGAAATTGATTCAAAATATATTGAAATAGAAATCACAGAAGGAATGTATTATGAAAATTCATCAAATATATATCAATTTATAGCTAAGCTACATGAAATAGGATATAAGGTATCAATGGATGATTTTGGATCTGGATATTCTAATTTAGTATCTATGGCTAAATTAAATTTTGATACAATAAAATTTGATAAGAGCTTCTGTATAGATTTAGATAATGAAAATGTTAAGATTATGCTTGATAAATTAATTGAATTAATTAAGACGATGAATATGACTACTCTATGTGAAGGAGTAGAAACAAAGGAAAATGTTGATTATTTAACTAAGATAGGCTGTGATTCAATCCAAGGATATTATTATAGTAAGCCTATCCCATATCAGGATTTTAAGAAGAAATATTATGAATAAAATGAAAATAAGGTCGTTTTTTAACAACAACCTTATTTTTGTTATGCTTTAAATTTTTTCTTTTCCCATCTTGTAATACGATATGCCGCATGACGACCTGTGAATAACGCAATAGGTAGTCCTCCAGGTGGCATTACCCATTGTCCAGCAATAACGAAATTCTTTAAGCCATCAATTAAGCCTGTATCCATTAGCTTTTCATGGTTTGATGTTGTAACAAATGATTGATAAGATCCTCTATAGGAATTACAGTATCTTTCATATGTTAAAGGAGTAGTTAAATCTATAAATTTTATTTCATCATCAGTTAATTTAAAATAATTCTTTAAATGATTTAAAATTATATTTCCGATTCTTTCTTTTTCCTTTAAATATTCTTCCCTAGATAATGATTTATATGTATCGTATAAATCATCTCCAACCCTAATTAATACTGTCATAGTTGTAAATCCATCATTTAATGTCTTATCAAATGAATAATTTCTAGGATTTAAAACAGATATTTTAGCTTTTCCTATATAGAATGGCTCAATATCAAATTCAATCATTCTTGGGATATTAGATATATCCTTTGTTACTTTATAGGATGCTAGCACACAAAGTGATAATGGATTAGTATCTCTTTTGTTGAATCTATTATGATAAAAGTCTACTTTAAATTGATTATCTAATAATTTATCTAAAGTATAATGAACATCTATTGCAGATATAACATAATCAGCTTTTACTATTTCATCATTATCTAAGATGACACCAACAGCTTTATTATCCTCTACTAATATTCTTTTAACAGAAGTATTTAAAACTAAATTTCCACCTACATTTTTAAATCTTTTTGCGATTCTTAATGAAACATTTAAAGAACCACCCTCAGGAATACCTGCATCATTTTGAGATAATGCTTGCATTATATATAAAAGTGAATGTAGGTTATAATCCTCAAATAGTGCTTTTTTAAATGTTTTTTCTAATAATTTAGATTTACATTTTTCAGCAAATTCTTTAACAGTAATATGAGTATATTTTAAATATGGTAGAAGCATTGGTAGCATTCTTAATCCTATTTTTGTATAATCCCATAGATTCATTACATCCATTGGCTTTTCAACAGGTATAGTTACATGCTGGTAATGCTTAATTCCTCTAATAAATTCATTGATTATTTTTTTATCATCAGGTCCTATTCTTAATAATTCCTGCTTCAATAATTTTAAATCAGAATAGAATGTTACTATTTCACCATCAATATCATATTTATTAAAATAATCTGTTAAATAAATTTTTGTGTTTTCATCAAATGCACCTATATGCTTCCAAATAGGGAAAAGCTGTAATTTAGGATTAACACCTACAATCCAATGTAGGCATCCATCGATAAATGCTCCATCCCTTTTCCATCCTGTACATTGTCCCCCTGGGATTGAATGCTTTTCATATATAGTTACATCAAATCCATTTTCTTGTGCATAGATTCCGGCTGTCATTCCAGAAATTCCAGCACCGATTATGATTGCTTTTTTCTTTTCCATAAACTTTCCATCTCTTTTTTATATAATTTAAGTATATCATATAAGATACAACCAAAGATACAATAATTTGTATAATAGAAATATTGTTCAAATGTTTTACATTTGGTATAATATCGTTGTTTGGATGAGGATAATATGAAAAAGGTCATTATTATAGGTGGAGGCCTATCAGGCTTATCTGCTGGAATATACGCCTTAAAGAATGGCTTTAAGGCTACAATTATAGAAAAGAATGATGAGGTTGGTGGATTATGCACAACCTGGTATAAGGATGGAATTATGATAGATGGCTGTGTTCATTGGATTACAGGCTCATCTAGAGGTAATATGCTTCCTATATACAAGGAGGTTGGAATGCTTGAAGATGTTAAAATCTTTAAGCCACCATTCTTTTATAAATTTTATTATAAGGATATAGAAATAGAAGTATCTAGAGATGTAAATATATTGAAGGACCAATTATTTAAATTTGCTAATGATCAAGTAGATAAAAATAATTTAAATTTATTTTTTAAATTATTAAGAAGATTTAAAAATATTCCATTTCATACAGGTAAGCCTGTAAGCTGCCTAAAAAAGACAGAGGTAGTAGGATATATTAGATATATCGCTCCTATGGCTTTAGCCTGGAATAAAACTATTAATATGTCTATTTTAGATTTTGCTAATTTATTTAATTCAGATATTTTAAAGCATTTCTTTTTATCATTTATGCCATCTTATTATTCATTAACATATTTTGTTGGAATAATATCTCAATTTGTAACAGATAACGCAGATACTATTTATGTAAGAAGCCTAGATTTATCATTAAATATTAAAAAGAAATTTTTAGAGCTTGGTGGAAAAATAATATTAAATGAGGAAATAACTAAATTAAATATAGAAAATAATAAGCTTTTATCAATAGAATCTAATGATAATAAATTTGAGGCAGATTATTACATAAATGCATCTCCACTTCCATATTTTTATGATAAGCTTTTAGATAAGGAATATCATGACAAATATGTTGATTATATATTTGATGATATTGAAAATTATCCACTTATTTCTACAGTTTATATTTCTATGAAAATAGATAAGGAATATAAAGAAAATATTGATCATTTTAATTTGATTTATGATGAAGAAGGAATTAGGGTTGGTTCATCTATAAATAATACATTACATTATAGGGCATATCCTTATTTAAAAAATGATGATGGTTCAACTACATTAATATGCTTAATAGATTTACATATTAAGGATTATGATGTATTTAAAGAAAAAGAAAACAATGGCACATATTATCAATATAAAGAAGAATTAGGAAATAAGGTAATGGATATTTATATTAATAAATTTCCTAATGTTAAAAAACATATTTCTTTAATTGATGTTGCAACACCACTATCGTTTGAAAGAAAAACATATACATATAAGGGTGCTTATTTATCAAGCCTAGCGACTCCATTTGGTGAAAGAAAATCATTTAATATAAAAGATAAATATATTAATAATTTATATCATGCAGGTCAATGGATTACTCAAATTGGAGGAATTCCAAGAAGCTTATCTAATGGTAAATTTGCAATAGATGAATTATTACATCAAATTGAATTAGCTAAGAGGATAAAGAAGCAGAAAAAGCAAAATAATTCAAAATAAAATAAATTTATACAAAGAATGGTAAATGCTAGAGATTATTAATTTATCTTAGTACCATTCTTTTTTCTTTTTATTTATGGTAAAATAGATATAATTCGAAGCGAGGTTTTAAATATGTGGTATAAGGAAGCTGTTTTTTATCACATCTATCCTTTAGGCTTATGTGATTGCCCTAAAGAAAATGATTATAGATATACTGTATCTAGAATAAATGAATGCTACAGTTGGATTGATCATATAGCCTTATATGGCTTTAATGCATTATATATTGGTCCTTTATTTGAATCTGTTGGTCATGGCTATGAGACAACAGATTATAAAAAACTAGATTCTAGATTAGGCTTAAATGATGATTTAAAAAAATTTGTTAAATATTGTCATCAAAAAAATATTAAAGTTATTTTTGATGGTGTATTTAATCATGTAGGAAGAGACTTCTTTGCTTTTTTAGATTTAAAGGAAAAGAAGTGGGATTCTAAATATAAGGATTGGTTTTTAAATGTAAATTTTAATAATAACAATGAATATAATGATGGATTCTCATATGATAACTGGGGTGGCTATAATTTATTAGTTAAACTAAATTATTATAATCAGGAAGTTAAGAATTATATGTTAGATGTTGTTAATTTTTGGATTGATGAATTTGATCTAGATGGAATCAGATTAGATGCCGCAGATGTCTTGAATTTTGATTTTATGAAGGATTTAAGGAATTTATGTAAATCTAAAAAGGAAGATTTTTGGCTTATGGGTGAGGTAATCCATGGTGATTATACTAGATGGGTTAACAATAATATGCTAGATTCTGTTACTAATTATTCACTACATAAGGCTTTATATTCTGGAATGAATACTAAGAATTTCTTTGAAATAGCTCATACTGTTAAAAGAAATTTAGATATGAATTTATTTTATTTATATAATTTTTTAGATAATCATGATGTAGAAAGAATTTATACTAAGTTAGATAATAAATTAGATTTTATTCCGGTTAATGTAATGCTATATACATTACCTGGAATTCCATCTATTTATTATGGGTCTGAATTTGGAATAGAAGGTAAAAAGGAAAAGGAATCTGATTATTCATTAAGACCTGCTTTAAATATTGATGATTATAAAAATGATAAATTTAAGGAATTATTTGTTAGATTAAATAAATTAAAGAATGAATCTAAAATATTATCATATGGCACATATAAGGAAATATTATTAGCTAATAGAGTATTTGTATATGAAAGAGTATTAGATAATAATCAGATTATTGTTGCTGTATCTAATGATGATAAGGATAATTATATATCAATAGATTCTTATCATGATGAATATGTTGATATATTATCTGGAGAGGTATTTAAGAAGAGTAACAAATTAGATATTAATATTAAAACTAGTGGTGCTTTAATATTAGTAGCAAAGGGCTTTAATAATGTTAAGCCATTAGATATTAAAATAGATAATAATAAAAAGGAAGAAGAAATTAAGGAAATAGATGTTCCGGCTAAGCCACTTGAGGAGCTTAGTATTGATGAGCTTCATCAATATATTTTAAATAAGATGGCATCAAATGGAGTAGTTACTGAATATATGAAAAAAACTGTTTATGAAAATAATCATAAGGGTTCTTTAATAAATTGGGCTAAAAGCTTTAGGTAGGTGATAATATGATTTATACAATTACCTTTTCCCCATCAATTGATTATTCAGTAGTATTAGATAGCTTTGATAAGGGAAAAATCAATAGAAGTAAAAAGGAAATATATACTCCTGGTGGAAAGGGAATTAATGTATCAATTGTACTTTCTAGGCTTGGAGTAAATACAGTGGCAACTGGTTTTTTAGGCGGCTTTACTGGAGAATTTATTAGACATGAATTAAATACTTTAGGTGTGGCTAATGATTTTATTGATGTTGATGGAATAACTAGAATCAATGTAAAAATCAATAGCAGTGAGGAAACTGCTATAAATGGTAATGGTATTAAAATTACTAAGAATGATTTAATGGAGCTAATTAATAAAATCGATGATTTTGATAGTGATGATATGGTTGTTATATCAGGGTCACTTCCTAGATTTGAATTTAAGGATTCATTTGATTTATTATTAAATGAATTAGAAAATAGAAATATTAAATTCGTTGTTGATGTAAGTGGTAAGCCATTATTGAATTCATTAAAGCATCATCCATTTTTAGTTAAGCCTAATAAGGAAGAGCTAGAAGAAATTGTAGGATATAAAATTAGCAGCAATGATGATTTATTAAAGGCATCATATAAGCTAGTTGAGGGTGGAGCATTAAATGTCATTGTCTCATTAGGAGAAAATGGAGCATTTATGATTGGAAAGGATTTAAAGCCAATTTATGCTAAGCCTTATGATGGTGAATTTAAAAATACTGTTGGAGCTGGTGATTCATTAGTTGCAGGATTCATTTACGAATATTTAAGAAGCAATGATTTTAGGAAGGCTTTAAAATGTGGAGTAAATATTGGTTCAGCAACTGTTTATTCTGAGGGTCTAGCAACAGCTGACGAAATAAAAAAAGCATTAAAGAATATGTAGGTATTATATGGGATTATTTAAAAAGAAAATAAAAATTGATTCTAAATTTAAAAAAGGTGATTTTGTATCATTTCATAAGGATAATGATTTAAAGGTTGGAATCATTAATGAGGTTAAGCTAGTTGATGGAAATATTCTATATGATATTAAGGTAGGTGGAGAATGCCCTAGCCTTCATAAGGATATAAAAGAGGATAAAATATTTAAGAATTAAAAGTATGGGTTATAATACCCATATTTTTTTGGTATAATTCTTTTGTGAAGGAGTAGTGATATTATGAGTGAGCTTTTATGTCCAGCTGGGAATATGGAGGCTTTAATAGCTGCTGTATCTAATGGCGCTGATGCCATTTATTTAGGTATGTCAAAATTTGGTGCTAGAGCTTATGCTTCAAATTTTGATGAGGAGGGCTTATTAGAGGCAGTTAAATATTGTCATTTAAGAAATATTAAAGTCTATGTCACTATGAATACTATTGTATTTGATAAGGAATTAGAGGATGCCTATAAGCAAATAGATTACATTTATAAGGTAGGAGTAGATGGAATTATTATTCAGGATCTGGCTATTTTTAATTATGTAGTTAAAAACTATCCTTTAATGGAGGCACATACATCAACTCAAATGGGTATTGATGATAAGGAGGGTGCCTTATTATTCAAGGAATTAGGAGCTAAAAGAATTGTATTATCTAGAGAATGTTCAATAGATGAAATAAATGATATTAAAAAGGCTGTTAAAATTCCTCTTGAAATATTCGCTCATGGAGCACTTTGTGTATCATATTCAGGCGGATGCCTAATGAGTGGCTTAATTGGATATAGATCAGGTAATAGAGGAAGATGTGTTGGTTCTTGTAGAAAAAGATATAAGCTAATTAATACAAATGAAAATAAGGTATTAGCTGATTCTTATATTTTATCTATGAAGGATTTAAATACTATTGATAGAATTAATGAGCTTAAAAATATTGATTCATTAAAGATAGAAGGAAGAATGAAGGAGCCTGAATATGTTGCAAATATTACAAGAACATATCGTATGGCGCTTGATAACAAATTAAATAAGGATTTAATTAATGGATTAAATAAAACATTTAATAGAACATTTACTAAAGGCTATATGTTCTATGAGGATAAGAAGGATATTACTAATGTTAGAAGACCTAATAATTTTGGATATGAAATAGGATATGTATCAAGAGCTATTAAGGGTGGATATGAATTAACATTAAAATCTGAATTAAATCAAAATGATATCATTAGAATCGCAGTAGGATTAGATGATGTTAATTTAAGTGTAACTAGATTATATGATTTAAATGATAATTTAATATCTTCTAGTAATAATAAATGTGTAATTAAAGTAAAGGAAGATATTAAAATTGGTTCATTAGTATATAAAACAAAGGATGTTAAATTCTATGATGAAATTTCTAAAACATATCCTTTTGAATTTAGAAAATTCCCTATTGATATTACTGTATATGCAAATGTAGATGAAAAGATGGTTATTAATGCTACATGCTTAGATACTAATGTAACAATTGAATCTGATTTCTATTGTGATATGGCTAAAAGCCATCCACTTGATAAGGATTCATTTGTTAGATCATTTTCTAAAATGGGAGATTCAATTTATTATTTAAATGATGTTTATTATTATGCTGATAATATATTTATTCCTGTATCTAAAATAAATGAATTAAGAAGAAAATTAATAACCGAATTAGATAATGAAAGATTTAATTTAAGAAATGAAATATCTAAAAAGGAATTTAAATATGATAAATTAGTATATTCTGAAAATAAAAAAATCTCTGTTATGTGTAATACAGAGGAGCAATATAAGGCAGCTAAGGAATTAGGTGTTGAATTAATTTATTATAAGGATAATGTTATTAGAAGAAATAAGAATAAATATAAGGAATTAGATAATGAATTATTAATTGGTGGATATGGTGGTATTTATAAATATAGAAATACTAATTCATTTTCTACTGACCATTCCTTAAATTGTGTTAATAGTGAGGCTGTATATCAATTACATAAGCTAGGAGCTAAAAGAGTTTGCCTTTCATATGAAATAAATGAGGAGGATATTAATAATTTATTAGATGATTATAAATTAAAAACTGGTGGATATCCTAATTTAGAAATGATTGTTTATGGTAGAGCACCTATGATGTTTACTAATTATTGTCCTTTAAAGGTATATGGACAATGTGGTAAATGTAAAAAGAATACATATATTTTAAAGGAAGAATATGGAGAATTCCCTATTATATCTCATGATGATTGTACAACTACAATTTTAAACGGTAAGATTTTGAATTTAATTAATGATATTGATAAATTGAATCATATTAATACATTAAGAGTTAATTTAACATTAGAATCATATGATGAGTCATTAAAAATTATTAAAGCCTTTATGGATAAGCTAAATGGAATAGAGCCTGATTTTAGTTTTAATAATGAAACTGATACTAGAGGACATTTTAATAAGGAAATATTATAATGAAAAAATATAAATTAGGAATGATATTAGGTAGATTTCAAATATTTCATAAGGGTCATGAATCTATTATTAATAAGGCATTAGAGTTATGTGATAATGTTCTTATATTAATAGGCTCAGCTGATAAGGCAGGAACATATGAAAATCCATTTAATTATGAAACTAGAAGGGCAATTATAGAAGAGGTATATAATGATAAAGTGATAATCGCCCCTTTAAATGATTTAGGTGTTGGTAATGTTCCTTTATGGGGAGATTATGTTATTGATGCATGTAAAAAAATTAAGGATATACCCGATTTAGTAATTTATGGCGATGAGGATAAATGCAAGGAATGGTATAAGAATTATCCTAATATTGAATATTTTAAAATTGATAGAGGATTAATTCCTACATCATCATCTAATTTAAAGCAAATGCTTATAGATAATGATTATGATAATTATAAAAAATATGTTGATGAAAAATTATTAAAATATTATTCTGATATGAGATTGGCTTTAATTAAAATTATGTATAAGAAAAATAAAGAAAATATAGAATATGATTATAGTGAAATGCTAGAGGATGTTTTCGATGAGGATTAGGAGCAGGGCTCCTTTTTCTTTTTAATTTGCATTTTGTTAAATATTAGATAAATTGATTATTGCAAATATATTTTTATAGTGATACAATGGTAAAAAGTTTATTTTTAGGAGGCAATTATGGCATTTTATTATGATGAACCATCACATACATTTAGTGAGTATTTATTAGTTCCAGGTTATTCAGATGAGAATAGTATTCCATCTAATGTTAGTTTAAAAACTCCTCTTGTTAAATTTAAGAAGGGTGAAAAACCAGCAATTACAATGAATATCCCTCTTATTTCTGCAATTATGCAATCTGTATCTAACGATACAATGGCTATTGCGTTAGCAAAAGAAGGCGGAGTTTCATTTATTTATGGATCTCAAACTGTTGAGAATCAAGCAGCAATGGTAAGAAGAGTTAAAAGCTATAAGGCTGGCTTTGTAGCAAGTGATTCTAATTTATCACCTGAGGATACATTAGCTGATGTATTAAATTTAAAGGAGAAGACTGGTCACTCAACTGTAGCTATCACATCTGATGGTACAGAAAAGGGCAAGCTTGTTGGTATTGTATCTTCTAGAGATTATCGTGTTTCTAGAATGGAGCCATCTTTAAAGGTTAAGGAATTCATGACACCATTAAAGGATTTAGTTACCGCTCCAGAGGGTACAACTCTAAAGGAAGCAAATGATATTATTTGGGAGCATAAGCTAAATAGCTTACCTATCGTTGATAAGAATGGTTGCTTAGTATCATTCGTATTTAGAAAGGATTATTCATCTCATAAGGAAAATCCTAATGAATTATTAGATAGTTCAAAGAGATTTGTTGTTGGTGCTGGTATTAATACTAGAGATTATGAAACAAGAGTCCCTGCCTTAGTTGAGGCTGGTGCTGATGTTTTATGTATTGACTCATCTGAGGGATACTCAGTATGGCAAAAGAGAACTATTGAATGGATTAGAGCAAAATATGGTGATACAGTAAAGGTTGGAGCTGGAAACGTTGTTGATGGTGAAGGCTTTAGATTCCTAGCTGAGGCTGGTGCTGACTTTGTTAAGATTGGTATCGGTGGTGGTTCTATTTGTATCACTCGTGAGACTAAGGGTATTGGTAGAGGTCAAGCTACAGCTGTTATCGATGTAGCAAAGGCTCGTGATGAATACTATAAGGAAACTGGTGTATATATCCCTATTTGTTCTGATGGTGGTATTGTACATGATTATCATATTACATTAGCTTTAGCTATGGGCTGTGATTTCTGTATGCTTGGTAGATATTTCGCAAGATTTGATGAATCTCCAACTCAAAAGGTTTTAGTAAATGGTAATTATATGAAGGAATATTGGGGTGAAGGCTCAGCTCGTGCTCGTAACTGGCAAAGATATGATTTAGGTGGAGCACAAAAGCTTTCATTCGTTGAGGGTGTTGATTCATATGTTCCATATGCTGGTCCACTTCATGATACAGTAAGTATTACATTATCAAAGATTAAGCATACATTCTGTAACTGTGGTGCTTTAACTATTCCTGAGCTTCAGCAAAAGGCTAAATTAACATTAGTATCTAGTGTATCTAT
>DJXM01000092.1 GCA_002449755.1 Caryophanales bacterium UBA7004 | reverse complement strand
AAAAAAATGTAATTTAGTGTTATAATAATCAAAGACACTATAAGCTATTTGTGAGGTTGTTTTTATGAGACTAAGCGAGATTTTATACAAATATGATGGTAATCAAACATTAAAGGTTTTCTTAGATAATGCAATGAATAATCCATTGCTTTATGTAAGAATAGCAGAAGAAAATGGTGATTTTGTTGTAACTCCTACAACATTGTTTTTAAATGCGATGATGACTACTAAATCTGAGCTAATTTTAGATAAAAATTATAAGATTAAGGAAGCCTCATGCTCATGCTTAAATTTTTATAAGAATAATAGCTGTATTCATGAGGCTGCTTTATATACATTGGCTTTAATGATTATTAATAAGGAAAAATTTGATAAGGAATATAATATTTATTTATCAAAGAAGGAGTCAGTGGCTCAAAATGTTATTTTAAATTCGTTAGCTGAAACATTAAGAGTAACTAACCCTTATTTTGGTCTACTTCATTTAATTCCTGTTGTTGAGGTTATTCAGGGTGAATATATCCTTTCATTAAAAATAGGCTATGATAAGGACTATATTGTTAAAGATATTAATGAATTCATAGATGCAACTGAAAATAATAAGGTGATTTCCTATGGACAGAGATTAGAGTTTACTCATTCATATGAATGCTTTGATGATGTATCTAAGGATTTATATACATTCGTTTCAAATATATCAACTGTAGGAAGCCAGAAATTTATTAGAATTAGAAAGTCTCAATTATTAAAGCTTTTTGAAATATATATGGGTAAAAATATTCTATTTAAGGCTCAAGATGAGCTTAAGCCTCAATCTAGATTAGTTGAATTAACTGATTCAGCATATTTAGAATTAAATTCAAGCTGTCTTACTATAAAAGCTCCTTATGATAGTAAAATATTAGTTTCAGGCGTTAATAGAGCTTATTTTTATGGGGATGATAAAATATATGCATATCCATATAAAAATAGATTAGAGAACAAATTATTCAATTATTTATATAAAATTAATGGCTCATTAAAGATTGATGTAAATAGTGATAAGTTTATTTCTTCACTTTTACCATTAATTAGAAATACTGTAAATGTTAAGGATGATTTTTATGAAAAATATCCTGTCCCTAATATTAGAATAAATTCTTATTTATCCTATGATAAGGAAATAGTTTACCTACAGCCTAAAATTGCATGCCCATTAGATGATAGAGCAAGCCCTTATATTAAGGAATTATTAGATGCATATTTAACAACTATTGAAACATATGGATTTAAAAAGGGTGAGCAGAAGCAATATAGGATTATTGATATAGAGGATCAGTATGTTTTATTAACATCAGATTTATCTTCAATCAAAGCATTTGGTGAGGTTTATTTTGATGAATCAATGAAAAAGATAAATGCTAAAAAATCTAAGCGTGCTTCAATTAATATTTCATATAATGTTGGATTATTAGATTTCAGATTTGAATCTGATAATATGTCATCAAATGACTTGAAAAAGATGCTAGAGGCATATCACGAGAAAAAGAAGTTTGTAAGGTTAGAGGATAATACTATTTTAGAAATAGATGAGGATGTTGCTAAAGAATTAGATGATTTTATGGAGGATTTCAATATCTCATTAAAGGATTTAGCAAAACCTATTTCTAAGCCTCTTAATTATTTATTAAAGCTAGTTTCAGGTGTCGATACTAATTTAAGTATGGATGATGAAGTAGTTAGAATGATTAAGACTATTCAAAATTATAAAAAATCTAGTTTTATGCCAAATAATCCATTTGATACCTTATTAAGAGAATATCAAATAGAAGGATTTAAGTGGCTAAAGACATTAACATCATATGGCTTTGGTGGTATCTTAGCTGATGATATGGGTTTAGGAAAAACATTAGAGGTTATTTCTTTTATGGATTCTGATACATCTAAGAAGCCTTCTTTAATTGTTTGTCCGATGTCTTTAGTATATAACTGGGAAAACGAATGTGAAAAATGGGGATTTAATTATCCTGTTAAATTAATATTAGGCTCTATTGAGGAAAGAACTGATTTAATTAGAAATATTAAAAAGAATGAAAAGGTATTATATATAACATCTTATGATTCATTAAGAAGAGATATTACATTATATGATGCCGAATTTAGATTTGTTATTGCTGATGAGGCACAATTTATTAAGAATCAGTTTGCTCAAAAGAGTGAGGCTATAAAGGCTTTAAATAGTGAAATTAATTTTGCTTTAACTGGAACACCTATTGAGAATGGTTTAGCAGATTTATGGAGTATTTTTGATTTCCTAATGCCTGGATATTTATCTAATTATTCTCATTTTAAATCTAGATATGAATCATTAATTGTTCATGATGATTTAGAAACATTAGATAATTTAAAGAAGAGAGTATCTCCATTCATTTTAAGAAGAACAAAGAAGGATGTATTAAAGGATTTACCTGATAAGATTGAGGAATGCTACTACTATAGAATGGAAAATAAGCAGCGTGATATCTATAATGGCTATGTAGAAAAGCTAAAGGAGGATATCAAGAGTGGTGGTAATAATATCTTAGCCTTATTAACTAGATTAAGACAAATTTGTATTACACCTGAATTAATATTACAGGAGCATTTCGATAATACAAAGATTAATATGGCTGTAGATATTATTAAATCATCAATTGAGGCAGGACATAGAATATTAGTATTCTCTCAATTTGCTCAAAGCTTCCCTATTTTATCTAAGGAATTAGATGATATGGGAATTAGAAATTTCATTTTAGATGGAACTACTAAGGCTAAAACTAGAATGGAAATGGTAGATGAATTTAATGCTAATACTGATATAAAGGTATTCATTATATCTTTAAAGGCTGGTGGTACTGGCTTAAATTTAGTTGGTGCTGATATGGTAATTCATCTAGATCCATGGTGGAATTCTAGTGCTGAACTTCAGGCTTCAGATAGAGCCTATAGAATTGGTCAGACTAAGAATGTTAATGTTTTAAGATTAATTTGTAAGGATACTATTGAAGAGAAGGTTATGGAGCTTCAAAAGATTAAGCGTGAGCTTGCTGAAAGTGTTGTTAATAGTGAAGGAATTAAAAAATTATCTAAGCAGGATATTTTAGATTTACTTGAATAAAAGTCTTCGATTGAAGACTTTTAATTTCCTAAAGGAGGATATATGAATTTTAAGCTTGTTTCTAAATATGAACCAACTGGAGATCAGCCAGCGGCTATTGAAAATATTGTTAATAATTTTAAAAACGGAATAAAGCGTCAAACTCTTTTAGGAGCTACAGGTACTGGTAAGACCTTTACTATGGCTAATATTATAGCTAAGCTTAATAAGCCAACATTAATCCTAGCTCATAATAAAACTTTAGCTGGACAGCTTTATAATGAATTTAAGGAATTGTTTCCAGAAAATCATGTTGAATATTTTATTTCATATTATGATTATTATCAGCCAGAGGCTTATGTAGTATCTAGTGATACCTATATTGAAAAGGATGCCCAAATAAATGATGAAATTGATGAATTAAGGCATAGCGCAACTGCGGCATTAATGGATTATAATGATGTTATAGTTGTGGCATCAGTTTCTTGTATTTATGGTATTGGTGATCCTGAAGCGTATAAGGATTCGATGTTTACTATAAGAGTTGGTGAAACATATAGCCCTAAGGCTATTATGAAAAGATTAATTGAGATGCAATTTGAAAGAAATGATTTTGAATTCAAAAGAGGAACATTTCGTTTTAGAGGAGATATATTAGATATAGTACCTCCTAGTGAGCATTCAACTGGTATTAAAATTGAATTCTTTGATGATGAGGTTGAGCGTATTAGAACGTTTGATGTTGTTACAGGAAAAACTATAGATGATATAATGTTTGCTAATATATTCGCGGCAACACACTTTGTTACTCCTAAGGAAAAACTAGAAGAGGCTATTAAAAGAATAAAGGAAGAATTAAAGGATCAGGTTAAAAAATTTACTGATGAGGGTAAGCCCTTAGAAGCCGAAAGAATAGAGCAAAGAACTAAATATGATGTAGAAATGCTAGAGGAGACAGGTACTTGCTCTGGTGTTGAAAATTATTCAAGGCATTTATCATTAAGAGCTGAGGGTGAGACTCCGGCAGTATTGATTGACTTTTTCCCTAAGGATTTCTTACTTATAGTAGATGAATCCCATGTTACAATACCACAGGTTGGTGGTATGTATAATGGAGATAGATCTAGAAAATTAAATTTAGTTAATTATGGATTTAGATTACCTAGTGCATTAGATAATAGACCTTTAAAATTTGATGAATTTGATAAGAAAATAAATGATGCATTATTTGTATCTGCAACTCCAGGTGACTTTGAAAAGAATTATCCTATTACAGAACAAATCATTAGACCTACAGGCCTATTAGACCCTATTATTGAGGTTAGACCATCATTGGGTCAGGTTGATGATATATATGCAGAAATTGTTAATCATGCAAAATTAAATCAGCGAGTTTTAGTTACTACATTAACAATAAAAATGAGTGAGGAGCTAACTCAATATTTAAAGAAGCTAGGTATTAAGGTGGCATACCTTCATTCTGAAATTAAGGCATTAGAAAGAATTGAAATCTTAAAGGATTTAAGATTAGGTAAATATGATGTCTTAGTAGGTATTAACCTATTAAGAGAGGGTTTAGATTTACCTGAGGTATCATTAGTTTGTATTTTAGATGCTGATAAGCAAGGCTTTTTAAGAAGTGAAAGAAGCTTAATTCAAACTATCGGTAGAGCAGCTAGAAATAAGGATGGTAAGGTTATATTATATGCGGATACTATTTCTCCTTCTATGAAGGTTGCAATTTCTGAAACTGAAAGAAGAAGAGAAATTCAGGATAAATATAATAAGGAGCATGGTATTATTCCTAAGACTATCATTAAAGAAATACCAAAGAGTATTACTATGAAGGTGGCTGATGAAATCGTAGATGCATCAGAAATCTATCATAAGAAGGTAACTAAGGAAGATAAGGCAGCATTAATTTTAAGCTTAGAAGAGGAAATGAAGCAATATGCTAAGGAATTAAACTTCGAGATGGCTGCTCAAATAAGAGATGCTATAATGGAATTAAAGGCATCTAAATAAAGGAGATAATAAATTATGAATATGGGTGAAACTTATAAAGTAAAGATTGATAATTTTGATATAAATGGCTATGGCGTAGCCCATATTGATAAGCAGGTTGTTTTTGTTAGTGGTGCAATGGAGGGTGAAACAGTTATTTGCAAAATAACTAATCCTAAGAAAAAATATTCATTCGCTGAAGCTATAAAAATATTAGAGCCATCAAAGGATAGAGTCGAAGCTCCATGTCAATATTATGAATATTGTGGTGGCTGTGATATGATGCATATTAAATATGGAACTGAATGTAAAATAAAGGAATTAAGAGTAAGCCAAACATTAAGGGATTTTAAATATAAGCAAAATCCTATTATAAAAAATGATAAAACTATAGGATATAGAAATAAGATTATGATTCCTTTTACTAAGGATTTAGATGATAATACCTTATATGGCTTTTATGAAAAGAAAAGCCATAAGATTGTATCTATTGATAAATGCTTAATATCTGATGATAAAGCAAATGAAATTGTTTCATTTATTGCTAAATATTTAAATATTTTTCATATTTCAATCTATGATGAAATTAATCATAATGGCTTATTTAGAGAGCTTATGATAAGAAATACTAAATTAGATGAATATATGATTGTTTTAATTGTTACTAAGGATTATGATTTTTCTAAATTAGTAGAATATATAAAAGAAGAATTTCCATGTGTTAAATCTATTTATTTAAATATTAATACAAATACTAATAATGTATTATTATCAGATAATTTTAAATTAATATATGGTAATCCTTTTGTTACAGAATCTATATTAGGCTTAAAATTTAATGTTTCACCATCAAGCTTTATGCAGGTTAATCATGACCAATGTGAAAAGCTATATAGTGAGGCATTAAGATGTGCTAATTTAAAGAATGATATGAATGTTATTGATGCATATTGTGGTATGGGTTCAATAACATTAAATATCGCTAAAAATGTAAATAAGGTATATGGAATAGAAATAGTAGAGGATGCTATAAAAAATGCTAATTCTAATAAAAAATTAAATAATATAGAAAATGCTGAATTCATTTGTGGTAAATGTGAGGATAAGATAAAGGAATTAGTAAATAAAGAAAAAATAGATGTTATATTCTTTGATCCTCCTAGAAAGGGCTGTGACATAGAATTTTTAAAAACTGTAATTGATATGAAAATACCAAAGATAGTTTATATATCTTGTAATATAGCTACCGCAGCAAGAGATATTAAAATATTAGAAAGTGCTGGCTATAAATTAGAAGAGGTTACACCAGTAGATTTATTTAGCTCTACTTTACATGTAGAGAGTGTTACTCTTTTAGTCAAACGATAATGTGAAAAAACTAGTCCACTGAATTAATCTTGAATTATCATAAAAATATGTTATACTATAAGTGTCTTGAGAGACAACGGAATTATTTGGTAAAACGAAAAGGGATGACTGCAATCATCCCTTTTCTCAATTTAGAAGAAACAACGGAAAAATTATTTGGATGCTATCTAACGATAGTTATTCTTATTGATAATAATGATTAATACCATTATCACAATAAGAATTATTAGGTATTCCACCTAATACCTCCTAACTACCCGTTGTTCCCTCCGAGTAGAAGTGTATCATTCTGTTGTCTCCTCCAAATGAACCATATTAATATGGCAATTTAATGATACCATTATTATGATTGTCATTCAATATAATTTGTAGATTTGTTGATTATTTATGTAATACGTTCTATAATAATTAAGGAAGGACGGAATCTATATATGGAAAATAAATTTGGTGAAAAAATAAAAGAAATAAGAAAAAAAGCTGGCTTAAATCAAGATGAATTTGCGAAAGAATTAGGCTATACATCTAGATCTACTATTAATAAGATAGAAAAAGGTGTAAATGATATGAGTCATGATAAGCTTGAACTATTAATAAGAAAATTTGATGTTGAAGTTAATGATTTATTTGATTCTTTAGCTACTTCATCAGGTGGTTCGATTATAGACGAAAAAGGTGTAAGAAATATAAAAGTGCCAGATTCCGATTTTACATATCCTAAGGCTGGTTTTTATAATATGAAAAATATAAAACCAACTATTACAAGAAAAAATATAAT
>DJXM01000033.1 GCA_002449755.1 Caryophanales bacterium UBA7004 | reverse complement strand
CATTAGCTAAGCTTGTTTCAGAAGCAGCTGCCATAGCTTTATCAGCAATTTGCATAATTAATTTCCAATTTTCTTGAAATGTCTTATCTTTTGAAGTTTTAATTAAATTCTTAATTAATGCAAATAATGAAATACCTGCACTTACTAATCCAAATAAACCAATAATTAAAGTAATAAGTCCGTTAGCACTTGTAATCCAATCCATAAATTATTCTCCTAATGTATACCTTCGTTAAATTTTTCATTTTGTGTTCTTCTAAACTCTTGCTCAGTAGGAAGCTCTAAGAAGTCTACCCTTAATGAATCTACAAATGAATTTCCACCTAATGCTTTATAAGATTCATACATATGTGTCCAATTTTGAGTATCTTCTGCTGTTCTATATCCTTGCTTAGCACAAAAATCATATGAATGTAGTAGGTCATTTCTTAGTGTTGCTACCATTCCATCTTCCATAGTTGCTAATTTATTTTTAATTTCTGTTTGGCCATCTAGCAGAGGTTGTACAATTTCTTCCATTACGGTATTAACTGTTTCTCTTATTTCTGCAGTACGAATTTTCTTCTTTTTCTCAATAGCTTTTTTGCTACCTGCTTTAAGGCGTGCATAAATATCGAGAACAATCGCTCCCACCAGAACTCCTATTGCGCCGATGATGATGTCACTAATAATACCTGCCATGTTAATGTCCTCCGAGACAACTAAAAAATAATAAAATGTTTATAAATATGCTTTAAAAACACTAATTAATTTAGCATATTTTTTACTATATTTATGTACTATTTATTAGACATGATATGGGCTTCTGCATAGCGACCACATTGAGTTGCAGCATCTTCAAACCAAGCCTGGTCATAATCTGTTTTAATCTTTTTACCTTTTCTTTCTGCAATTTCTCTATATCAATATCTAATACAACTTGGTAATGATACTAAAAATAACATTAAAGGTCCAAATAAACAGTTTTGAAAAGTATGACCGAATTCATGGGGATTTATATGATAATCACTAGATTTTTGGTCTCTAACAAACATTAGTCCCATTTCAAATCCGCCTCACCATTCTCCACATTTGATATTATATACTCAGCAATATTTATTGAATTTGATATTATGATTAAATATCTTAGCAAAAGCTAGTACAAGAGTAATAAATAATCCTACAAATGTGAGAACAAATCCTCATGTGCATGCTAATAAATAGTACAGCCATTTATGTTTTATTATAAACTTTGTTCATTTTGCACATAGTTTGAACATAAAGTTTCCAAATTTTGAATGCTCAAATTGTTGAACTATACTATCCATAGTTTGCTCCTTTCTACTTAATTTAGCAGATTATCAGACAATAGTATTTCTTTTAAATAAACTTGTCCATATTTTGCTTTTTATTAATCATATAGCAATTTATCTAGGTAAAAATAAAAAGCCCAAATTTGGGCTTGTTTTTGCTTATTCAGAACGTTTTAACTTCTTTTCTGTAGCTCTATCAATAGTCATTCTATGAATTGAATCTACTTTTGAGAATGTACCATCCTTAATTAGCTTAATTAATGATACTGGAGTATAATCTATATGCTCTACACATAGGTTTAAATGATGTCCATTATCAAACCAGTTAGAATGGTCATGACCATGGATATTGAAAGCATATGGAATATCAATTGGTTCATGAGACAATAAGATTTTCTCAGCAATCCAAATTGGTCCTGAATATACTTCATCAAATAAGTGATTATCTTCAACCTTAGTATATTTTCTAACTATTTTATGGATAATATCCTGTTCGCCAGTAACTCCTGCTAATGCAAATGTTGTTTTATCTAATTCATCCATATTTTCATTAGAAAATCTTTCGATAATTTCTCTTTGATAGTAGGCATCACCTTTATCGTCATGATTACCCTTAATTAATACTTTATATCCAGCTCTTAACTTTGAAACAAAAGAAATATCTCCTACATCTCCTAAGCAAATTAATAAATCTTTTTTACCAACTTTGGCATTAATTCTTTTAACCTGCTCCTCATCAGAAATATAATTCTTTCTTAAATGAACCATTTCAGGGTCGTTAAAATGTGGGTCTGATATTAACCATATATTATTAAATTCTAACCATTTATTAAAGCAAGGATATAACTTTATTTTTAACATCTTAATCACCTCATTTTAATTATACCACAAATTGGTCTATTTGTAAATAGTTTTTAAGAAAAGTAGTAAAGGATTTTACTCCTCTACTACATCTTTCTTAGGTAACTCAATTGTACCGTCGTTTACAAGAGAAACTAGAGTTTCAATGTTGTAAGTACGAACAGCTACTTGAGCTTCAGTTGGTTGATATGCATTATCGAACACAATGTCAGCTTCATCAGGAGTAGCTACAACTTCACCACGATGTTCAATAATTCTACCCATAGATAATTCTAGAGCAGTGTCATTTAAGTATCTTGAGATACTCTTAAAATCATTTGCTGATAAGACATTATTTTGATTATCATCCATTTGGTTTAGAACAATAATTTCTTTAGTGCTTAAATCAATAGCAAATGCTTGGCATACATGTGATGCACCTTGAACCTTGAATTGGAATTCAATATTCTTAGCATCCCAAGCTCTAGTATTTAAGTTAGTCTTATCTTGGTAACCACAGATTGTTTCACCTTGAGAGAAATCAGAACGGAAGCCATGGAATGAAAATACTAAGTATTTATATCCTTGCTTTGCAATTTCGTCTAATTTAATATCAAAGTATTCTGAACCGTCAGCAGAACGGTCATCACCAGAGAATAAAATTGCATCCTTAAATGGTTTATTATGATAGTTAGTGAAGTTCATATACTTGCCACATGCAAAGTTGCCAAATTGGTCAACCTTAATAGCAGTAATATCAGCGTCTACATCATAAATACCTTTCCAACGAACGAATGTTCTAATAGCAGTTCCTCTAATAGCAAGTCTTGAACCTGTTGGAGGTACATCTAATCCTTGGCCAGATGCAGAGGTATTAGTTGGAACCATAACTTTATAGAAGTCTGGGCTTACATAAATCTTACCTAAAGATGGTAACTCAGCGTAGTGAGTATCAATCTTATTTAAGCATTCATCATGTAATAATTTCTTAGTACCATCAGTTAATCTAGACTTTCTCCACTTAGTTTC
>DJXM01000047.1 GCA_002449755.1 Caryophanales bacterium UBA7004 | reverse complement strand
GATTACTCCTAACGGCTTGAGGTTCGCTACACTTGGCGGTAAATACCCGTGACTGGACTTTCACCAGCAAGATTAGTGCCATGCCCGGCACACAACCAAAAGCACTGTATAAACCAATTTACAGTGCTTTTGTTACGTTTTATTCAAAATACGAACATTCACATAAATCTTAATAGAAAAACAAATTTTGGGTAAAAAAAGTGCCAGATTTTATAATCTGACACTATTTTTATTATTCGGCAATTGCCTTAAGGATAAGATATGGTCTTACTAAACATACCTTATTCTCTTCATCATATATACCAGCTACAAACTTCCAAGTATTCTTTGTATCGAATCCATTAGAAGAACATAATTCAGCTGAGATTACAAATGCTTGGTTAGTTTCATCATTCCATAAGTCATAAACCATTGAAGATGAAATTACGATCTTGTCATAATATTCACCCCATAAACCATAGTTAGGACCTGTGATATATTGACCTAATGGGTTAGTTACAGGACGACCTACGATTGAGCTTGAATTCTTATGAGCATACTTTAATGCTGCAGCTCTATTTCTTTCAGCATTTAAGAAGATACCATTATATAAGAAGTCTACTTCAGAAATATTATTCTTAATTACTACTGTACCAGAACCGTTATCTAAGTCACCAATAATACCAGCGTTATATTGACCCTTAGAAATTACTAAGCCCTTAACATAGTTATTATAAACCTCTGTATAATATACAATATTATCATTCTTGATACGGCTGATTAATAAACCAGTATTACCACCAGCATCATTACCATCACCGATAACTGCATCTACGTAGCAATCATGAACATATAGCTTGAATACTGTTTGATCACTATTCATTTGAGCATTACCAACGATACCACCAGCATACTTGTTAGTAGCACGGATTTGATATTTATTTAATGAATTATAATATAATCTACCATCTGTAATTGCTTGTCCTGCTGGAGCTGCGAAATATGAATCACCATCTTCATTTGTTCCAACTAATGGCATGTAATCAGCATATGGATTTACTAATGAACAATTAGAGATATAGTTAATACCACCAGATACCTGACCAACTAAACCACCGATAGCTTCCTTACCAGCCATATTAATATTAGATGCATGTACGTTATATACATAACCACCCTGTAATTCACCGATAATAGCTACCTGCTTAGCAACACCAGTATCACCAATGATGCTAATGTCTGTGAAGTTAACATCCATGATAGTACCATTAGATACCTTAGAGAACATATTAACTGTCTTAATAGTTGTTTGGTTACCAGTTTGATTAATTGATACATTCTTAATTGTATGACCATTTCCACGGAATAAGCCTGTGAAATCAGTTTGTGCTGCAGGAATATTATATGTGAAATCCTTAAAGTCTAAATCTCTTGTTAAGCTATAGATTGTATTAACACTTAATGAAGCACCATTTACCTTACCAGTCTTAGCCATATCATAGAATTCTTGCTCTGAACTAATATTTACTACCTTAATTTCAGATGTGTAAACCTTGTTTTCAGCGGCATTAGATCTATTAGCATTTACTACTGTGTAATATAAATAATATTGAGTAGCGCTTGAAGATTCAGTACTATTATCAGCCTTAAATTCAGCAATAATTGAATCTGTTGAAATCTTAGCGAATTGAACATCATCTCTAGCAATTAAATCAGCTGCGCTATTTAATGTTAATGGAGTCTTTGACCATACAGCAGCAACATCACCTTCAATGTTAGATAGGTTACCACTTACAACGAAGCCATCCTGGCTTAATGTAACTGATGCATCACCAACGAAGTCGATATCACAATCAGGGTCAACTACATAAACCTTATATGAATAAGATGTATTATAAATTTCATTAGATTTTAATGTAGCAGTTGCAGTAACCTCATATACACCAGGAACTGATGTATAGATATTAGCAGCTACATCTTCTACGTCTTTAGCAATTGTATAGAACTTAGAATTACCATCATTTGCATACTTAACAGTATATTTTAAATCATATAAAGACTTAGGTAATTCAGATACTGTAATAGATGAATCATCTGTTGGATAAAGTCTAGGTGCAATAAATGAACCATAGATATTAACTCTAATAGCATCGCTACCTGTAGAGATGATATCACCTAATGTTTGCTTACGTCCCTTAACAATTAATTTAATTTCTTTAGATTCTGAAACCTTACCTGAAGTTGCAGTTGCAGTTAATGTAACCTCTGTATCAGTTTCAGGAACTGAAACTCTTGCCCAAGAGAATGCTGACCAAGATACTGAATACTCTTCACTATATTCAATATTGATTACATCAGTATTTGAGCTCTTCCAAGAAATATCTGTGTTATGTAATAGCTTAGGAAGTCTAAAATCTTGATATGTAGCATCATATCTAGTAATAGCTTCACAAATAGATAATGCAGATTTAACAGCGATGTCATCCTCTGTTAAATTAGTATAATCATTATTATAGAAATCGATCATATCATAATGCTTATATTGATCCCATGAAGTCTTGTTTAAAGTTGCACCAATAGGGTTACCATCAGCATATGTCTTTAAATCAGATGCAGAATCAGATAATGCTAAATGATCATGCATATTAACTGACTTATCTTCATTTCTATAATTATCATGAATTCTTGATGTTACTTGTGCTAATTCATCTCTAAAAGATGTATTTTGTAAAGTTTCCTCATAATCTTTGCTATAAGAAACACCATCAATTGCTAAATTAATATTAGCATTAATAGAATTTAATTCCTTAAAATCAGATGCACTAATTCCTCTTTGGAATTCAACACCACCAGAGAATGCTAAATCCTCTGTTGCTGTTCTATATGAAGAACCATCCTCCCAGCCAGTAAATGCAACATATCTTTCACCATCACTATATTCAGTGTTGAAGATAGAATATGCTGTACTACCACGGAATGAATCCTTATTGTAGCTTGAATCATTTGCTATAGAATAGCCCTCTTGGTTATTAACATAAGATAATACACCATAATAGCTATTGTAGCTTTCAATAGAACGAGCTAAATCGATGTTATTACTCTTATTTTGAATATTAGGTAAACCTCTTGTTGAAGAAATTGTACCATCATCATTAATACCAGAGCAGTTATTAAATGCTGTAATATTAGATACCTGGATAACACCTGGGTTAGAGTTATCACCGATACCATGAAGCTTATTATCGAATGTCATTGAGTTTTCAACAATAACATTACCCTTCATTGTTGAACCACCAAGCTTAAATCCGATACCATCTCCATTTAATGTATCATATGTTTGCTCAAGCTCATTAGCATCCTTATTCATATCCTGACCTTCTCTAAAGTGCCTATATGGTAAGAAACCATTCTCAAATGATACTGAATTATAAATAATAATAGTACCAATATCACCTGAATCTACCTTAGCGAATAGATCCCATCCATCATCTGAATTTCTAGATGCAATACATCCATCGAAAATATTACCATAGCCTACTGTTAATTTAGCAGCGAAACCATCGGCATTTTCACCAAATGTATGATAATCATAATTTGCAAATGATGTACAATTCTTAATTAAATTACATGTAGGCCAGCTATCTACTGTAGTATCAGAGCTATAAGCACGTCCAATCTGTAAGCCTGTATCTCTATTACCATAGAATAAGCAGTCCTCAATAATATTATGGCTACCAGCAACATAAATACCATTATCACCAGCACCATAAACCTCAATACCCTTTATATACCAATAATCTGAATAAATTTGAATACCTCTATTATTATCTGATGTAACCATATCAGAGAAGTCAAATACAACCTTTTCAGTATTATTTGGATTAGGCATAATTGTAATATAGTTATCATATGTACCTGTAACTACATTAGAAGTATCAATAGCTCCTTCTTCTCTTACACCTAATTGTTGTCTATCAGCTAATCTATAATTACCTTCCTTTAAAAGGATAGTATCACCAGGCTTAGCATGAGTATGAGCATTGAAGAATGTTATAGGAGCTGCTGGATTAGTACCATCATTATCAACGCTATTTGAACCATCAGCAGCTACATAAATAGTTCTTCCCTTTGATTTGCCATTTGTTAATTCGATATTTTCATTAGCTTCTGTATTATTTGAAACTACAAATGGAGTTAAAGCACCAACTGTTAAAGCAGATAGGGCTAATATTGATATAATTCCAATTTTCTTTTTCATAAATTCAAGCCCTCCTTCTACTTATCTGTTGCAATAATAAAGCCATGTACATAAACGCCACCAAGTGGGTTAGCAAGATAGTATGTACCAGCAGCTGGAATTTCATAAATCTTACGAACAATTTCTTGCTTTACAGAAGTTGATGTTTCAGCTTGTAAAATATCAGTTCCCATAGCATCTGTCTCACTATCGTGACCATATAAGCATAGATCTCTTTCATCATCACCAGTAGATGCGAAGAATACAACTAGCTTAGCAGGCTTATTGAATTCAAACTTAAATGCTTGAGCAGTACCCTTAATAGAAACTCTTTCATCAAATGAAATACTACCATAAATATCCTTAGATGCTCTACCTGATGTATAAGTAGCACCTGTTGTGTAATAGGTATCACTATCAATCTTTTGTGGTAATGGACCATGGATAAATGTAGTATTAGCAAGTAAAATATCCTCTGGTAAATTATCACCATTGAATCCTGTAATCTTTGGATCTAATGTTGTATAAGAAATAATATCCTGAGTTGTAGACTTAGTAATCTTAATACCCTTAGTACACTTAACTGTTGGATCACTAATTAATGATACAGTTACATCCTGAGCTTGGTCTACCTTAAAGATATCAACACCATCAATTTGATATTTATCATATGTGAATGGTTCAACATAAGAATCTGAAACAACTGGTTGAACATAAACTTGCCAATTAGCTGCCTCAGCATCAATACCATCAATTGATTGACCAAATAATGCACTACCACTATTAATCTTAATTGATTCAATTGGGTCTGATACATTAATTACTAAGAATGCACTTGCAGAATTTGAATAAGAAACACCATCAATAACGATAGGCTCTGCATCATAAGTAACCTTAACTACATATGTTCCTACAGTATCAATATCAACTGTTGAGCTATCAATTGTTACTTGATCTGGAGTTAAAGCTACAGTTCTAGTTTCAGTAGCAGTCTTACCATCTGAAGTCCACTGGTGTAATTTAATAGATAAACCATTTAATAAACTATATAAATTGAAATCATGGTCATAATCATCTTTGTATTTTTCTACATAAGTGTCATGTAGTAAATATTCCTTAATTCTCTTTCCATCCTCAAAATATACCTCAAGACCAGCATTATATGTTAAACCTTGAGTTGACTCAAATACTGATGGTTTAACATCAACATTATAGCTTTGAGTCAATGTTCTATTACTTAATCTATGAGTAACTGTTACCTTATAAGTACCAACAGTATTCATATCTATTTCACTTGAATCAACTGTGAAATCTCTAGTTGGCATATTTACTAAGCCCTTGTTTGTTCCACTAGAGCTATAAACTGCTAAGCTTCGATTTACAACTAATCCATCATAATTAAATTCTTCTCCAATATAAAAAACAGTTCTAACATTTGAAGTATCTAGTACAATAGATCTTAGCTCTGTTCTATCTGAATCTTCAATAGTAACCGCACCCTCTTCTTTAACAGGTGTAGTATTTCTTTCAACTGCAAAATTATTACCGCAGCTAGCTGCAATACCAACAAAAGCTAAAGATAATGCTAGGATACCAATTCTCTTTTTTCCTTTCATGTTCTAATCCTCCTTTTCGGACACTTCGAATTATAACTTATTTTACCATTTAAGCGTTTTCATGTCAATTAATACCCAAGTATTAATGTGGGACTTTATTCGATAATATGTGCCGAAAGAAAAAGAGGGAATAAATCCCTCTTAAAAGTATCTATTATGCTTGGAAACTAATACCATAAATATAGCCACCATTGTGTGAGAAGCCAATATAATATGTGCCAGCTTCAGCTATTGTTATAGTATACTCAGTAGGTTGTTGATCTGAAGCAGCCATTTTACCTGTAATCTTAGTCTTCTTTTCGCTTACAGTTGAACCATCAACTACTCTTTGTAGAACAACAACTTGGCAATCCTTACCAGTATAATTTGCTTCTGTAGAAGCAACCTTGTTTTGAATAGTTACTTTAATAGTACCAGCAGTTGCACATGTAACACCGATACAGTTTGCAGGCATTGCTTGTAATTCACCATTCTTATATGCTACTGAACTACCACCAGTAAGTTCAACACGTGTACCATAAGTAGCATCAGTCTTAACTACGACATTTCTCTTACTTAGGTTATCTGTGTCAGAGTCAGCTACATCTTTTCCATAGAATGTAAAGATATCTTGTTTAGTAGTACCTTTATCAATTGTAACTGAAGTTTCTGAGCCTAAAATTGATGCAAGGTCTAATGCGATTGCAGCTGAACTTGCAACTTTTGCATAAACAACTGTATCAGTAGAAATTGCTGTAGCCGTAAACTCAGTTGCTAATGCAGCATCTGTATAAATTTTACTTATATTGAATCCACTGAATGTAACATCAGTTAATGAAACTGAATCAGTTGCTAAATAAACCTTCACTACGTCAGTTGTATCTGCAGCAGCTGTATTTGCAGCTGTATATGCCTTAACAGTTAAAGTATATTTTGTTGCTTCGATGTAAGTTAATGCTGTTTGCTTTGCAGCATTTACAGCATCAACTGTTGTAGCAGCACTAATTGCAGTCTTTGCTTCAGTAATTTTAGCCTCTTCAGCAGCCTTAATTGCAGCGTTAGTTGATAATGTCTTACCCTCTAATTCAGCAATAGCTGCAGCCTTAGCAGTTACAACTGGATCAGCAGCCTTAGTTTCGAATGTAGTAACAATATTATCAATTGTCTTAGGTGAACTTCCATCAGTCTTTGCAGTAAACTTTAATCCTCTAACATTTGTAATGTTTACAGTAATATTTTCAGCTAATAGTTCACCATTTAATGAAATTGAAGCCTTTGCTTCTGCAGTATCAACAACCACCTTGAAATGGTAAACAGTATTAGCAGATGGTGTAACATTTAAATTAACTCCCTCTTTTCCGCCAGGACCAGATTCGCCATCAATTCTATATGAAAGTTTTCCTTTAAAATTATCACCAGATGCAACTCTTATACCGAAAATTTCTGTATTACTCAACACTGAGCTTGAACCATCTAACATAAAGAATGTTTCACCACTCTTTACAGTTCCTAATTTAACATCAAAGCATGTAGTAATAACACCTGTTGAAGCAATCTTCTTATCACCAAAATCTACATTTAAATTTCCTTTTGTTAAATCGAATTTTCCATCAGTAGTCACCTTATTATCAGCACTAGTAGTTGAGATAGAAACAACTTCAGAGTTAAATGATGAACTTTCTACTGTAGTCACTGTATCGTTATAGAAATCAGTAGAAACTATCTTATTAGCTGATGCAGCTAATGTGTCATAATCATTTGCATCAACAAATACTGCATCTAATTGTACAGCACTTGTAACAGGGTCATCAAAGTTATATGCAGTTACGCCGCCATCTGCAGACCAGAAATCAAATCTCTTGCCTGTTTGTGTAGGTAATTTATCTTTAGCAGGTTTAGTTACCTTACCATCTTTTTCAACTGATTGCTTTAAATCAGTTAATTCAGTTGAACCATTCATAAACTTAACATCATACTTTTGAGTTGTAGGTGTTACAGTTCCTCCACCATCTGGTTTTGTTTCAGGTGTAGTTCCTTCTCCGCCTTCTGTAGTTGGAGTTGGATCAGCTGGTTTATCTTCACCACATGCAGATAAGCTGAATACTGCTGCGGCAGCTAATGCTAAACCTAATAAAATTCTTCTCTTCTTCATTTTTGTAAATCTCCTTAAAATAATAAATCTTTATTGTTGCTAGAAAGCGTTTTAGCAACAAGTTTACAAAAATTATAACATTATTCCATTTAGATGTAAAGCGTTTGCAATAGAAATATTTTTATTAACAGTTATCAATGTACAAGTAGAAAAAAGAACAACACGAATTTATCGCATTGTTCTTATAATTTATTCTTCGTTTTTGTTAAAAACTAATTCATATAATGTTTGCTTAATACCGAATTCTTTTATAGTATCATCTAATTCCTTTTTTATTTTTTCATTACCAGGATTAGATTTTAATTCAGCTCTAATCAATAAATTCTTTGGAGAATTCTCAAAATCAACAAATTCCATTACATTAGTTTTATAGCCAAAATATTGTAATATATTTGCTCTAATAGAATCTGTTAATAAGGCAGAGAATCTCTCCTTTAAAATACCGAATTTATTTAAAACATGTAATTTATCACTAGATAATTGGAAATTAATTTCATGCTGGCAACATGGAACAGAGAATATATATTTACACTTCATATTAATTGCATGATATAAAGCAAAATCAGTTGCTGTATCACAGGCATGAAGTGTAACAATCATATCAACACTACTATCCTTATATTTTGCTATATCGCCCTTATAGAATTTTAAATGATCATAATTATATTTTTTAACTATGTCATTACATTTATCAATAACATCCTCTTTTAAATCTAAACCAATAATATCACAATCAATCTTTTTAATTTCAACTAAATAATAATAAAGAATAAATGTTAAATAGCTTTTACCACATCCAAAATCAATGATTTTTAGATATTTTTCATTTCCGATAGAATCATCAATAATTTCTAAAAATCTATTAATTTGCTTAAATTTATCATAGCTTGCCTTAACAACTCTACCATCATTTAGCATAACGCCTAAATCAACTAAGGCAGGAACTACCATTCCTTCTTCTATGATATATTTTTTCTTTCTATTAAAATTAGTTTCTACAAATACAGCTTCCTTATTTTTGTGCTTATTAGATAAAACCTTACCCTTAGATGTAATTCTATAGCTATAAGTAAATTCATCTGTAGTTAATTCTAAATTATTAAAATCATTTTCAAGTAAATTAATTAAAGCATTATTAATTTCATCATCATTATAATTCGTATGAAAAACCTGCTTTTCAGTAAATAAAGATAATTGGATAACATCATTATCATTTATTTTAATTCTCTGAATTTTACCCTTTTCATATTTATTATCCTTTTTCTTTTTACCTGAAATAATACCTTTTATTATTCCACCTGGAATTATTATATTATCCATAGATACTCCTTATAAATATAGGGGGTATTTGATAAATACCCCCAAAAATTAAATTTCAACTGTTTCAGCATCTCTATAGAATGCAACCACTGAATTAGCTGCAGATTCTGCAGAAGACTTAGTAGTATAAGATTCACCTACAGCACATACACGTCCTGATTGAGTATATAGTTTGTAGCAATAATTATTGTTCTTATCCTTAACACACTTAAATGTGCCTTCTTTAATATTCTTCTTGAATGACTCAATAGAATTTAATACACCAGATTTAGAAGTATAACCATCTGCCTGGCATAATATTTGACCATTAGATGCTTTTAAATCCCAACTATATTCACCATCGAATTTTTCGATTTCGAATTTACCGCCATTCTTTCTTTCCTTTGTATCAATTTCAATAGGAGTAGCTGTTTTAACATCAGCATCCTCAAATTCAATATCAACAATATCAGCCTTAACAGCAAATTTCTTGAATGATTCAGAAGCTCTTTGAGCTCCCTTTTCCTGTGGATAAGTTGAGCTTATAGCTAATACTCTATGATTTTTAGCAACAAGCTTAAATTTAAATAATCCCTTTTTATCCTTAGAAATTCTTAATTCACCAGTTTCAATATTCTTCTTTAATGCATCAATTGCCTTGCTTACACCCTCACGAGTTGTATAAACCTCAGACACAAATAGAATTTCACCATTAGAAGCCTTTAAATGATATTGATATCCATCACCAATTTCATAAACCTCATATTTACCATTATATGATCTACCCTTAGGAGCTTCCTCAGCCTTCTTTTTAGCAGGAGCCTTCTTAGCTGTTGTCTTAGCAGCTGTAGTCTTAGCCTTAGTAGTTTTCTTTTCAGGCTTAGACTTTTCCTTTTCCATTTCATCTATAGCATCATTATATTTAGCCATAATAGCATTAACTTCATCTTCAGTTTTAGCATTCTTTAATGCTTCAATATCTTTATTTAATTCATCTACATTAACATTTGATTTAGCCATAATAAACCTCCCTATTACTTCTTAAGATACTCTAATAATTCTTGTAACTTATTAATAGATTCCTTTTTCTTAGATTCAAATTCACCTTCATTTAAATCTTGAGTAATATCATCTAATGAAATATCTATATCATCTAATTCATCATTATTCTTTGGTTCTTGTGCTTCTTCAACTTGTTTTTCTTCTTCAACAGCTTCTGTCTCTTCTACTTCCTCAGTTGCTTCTTCAGTTTCTGGTTCTTCCTCTTTTTCAGCTTCAGTAGCCTCTTCATCAGCAAATACAATTGGTTCAACTAAATTGCTAGAAGAATCATCTTCAGTCTCATCATTATCATTAGCTTCAGTTTCTTCTGCTTGAGTCTCTCCAGCAACCTGCTCAGCTTCTTGTGCTTCTTCAGTAACAGGTTCAGCCTCAGGCTCAGTAACTTCCTCTACTACATTCTCTTCTACTGGTTCAATATCTTCAGCTACTTCTTCAGTAGGCTCAGCCTCTTCAGGTTCAGTTTTTTCTGTTTCTTCAATAGGAGTTTCTGTCTCTTCAGCAACTTCAGTTTCTGGTTCAGTCTCTTCTTGAGCTTTCTCAGTTACTTCTTCTTGATTATCAGCATCTACAACAATAACAGTCTCATTTGATTCTGAAATAACTGCAGTTGCTTCCTCTTCTGTTTCTTCTGCTTCTTCACTAGACTTAGCTTGCTCTTCAGCTACATTTTCAGTTTCTGCATCAGCATTTTCTTCTGCTTGAGTCTCTTCAACAACCTGCTCAGTTTCTTGAGCATCTTCAGTAACAGGTTCAACAGCTTCTTTAGTAGGTTCAGCTACCTCTTCAGCCTTTTCTTCTTTTGTTATAGCTTCTTCAGCCTTAGCATCACTTACTACTACATTATTATCATCTTGTTTTGTAGCATCACTTGCCTCTAATTTAGCTTCATTATTCTTAGCTTGTATTCTATTCTTAGCTTTTCCTCTTTTAACTAAAGCACTTATTATTACCCATATAGCAATAACTAAAATAACAAAAATTATTGCTGCGAAAAATAATAAATCCTTAGAATTAATTCCAGTCTTTTCGCTAATATTATTAATTAAATCTGAAAATGCATTTAAAAACATAATATCTACCTCTTCTTATCCTTAATACATACAATATAATTATATTTTAATTAAATCTAAAATTCAATTAAACAATTATCCCAAAAGTTATATTTAATCTTGTTTTTCACTCAGTTTATCACTATTATTACCATCTAGATTATTATCATCTTTTACTAAATCTAAGGAATCATTTTTATTATTCTCCTTTTTAATAAATCTAAATGATGAGATAACAGAAAAAATATATAATAAAACAATTAAAACAGTCACAATATGTCCTGTAACAGAGCTATAGGATATACTATCACTAATTAAATATATAAAATCTATAATTACTACAAAGAATAATAATACAGAGAAGCAATAGGATGCTACCTTATGAATATTCTTTCTTCTATATAAAGATAAATTTAATATACCAGCACCCAATAATACCAAAAACTGAATAGAATAAAAAATTATATATATTATTAAAGTAGCCTTAGTATTAGGATCCGTAAATAGTGACTTTACGCTATTAGGATCAAATAAATTTAATTCACCAACAAATTCTAATGTTCTAATAATATCTAAAACAATTAATGATGTACCAGAAATTAATAATGCCCATCTTAAAAAGATAGCCCATTTTCTTTCATTAGTCCACTCATTATAAATAACGGCAGTTTCCTCACTAGATAATATATCTCCTTTAGAATTACTAAATGATATTTTCTTAACTCGATATTTAAATAAAGGACTACTAACACCTAATTCAGATGGAGTTAGAAAGGCAACAGTTACACATTCCCAAATAAATACCCATCCAAAAATATCAAAGGCTTCACTAAATACCTTACCTCTATTTCCATCACCAAACCATGAATTTATTTTTCCATAGGCCATGAAAAATAATATAGTTAAGCCTATAACTAATAATATTGCAGATTGAAGCCATTTCTTTCTTCTTTCTCTACCATAATTATAGCTATTTAATTCTAAAGCATCATTAAATCCATCTAATAGTTTCTTTGGATTATATTCTTCATAATCATCAATTTGAATATCGATATTAACACTATAAATTATAGGTATTCTTTTTATCCTATCATTTATAGAAGCCAATTCAGAATAATCAAATAAATAATTATCCTTACTAATAACTCTATTATCAATTAAATCAGATGCTTTTTCATAATGAAGAGGCATTGTAATAATTTTATTTTCTCTATCGACAATATAATATTTATTTAATAGCTCTAATTCAATCTTATCATCAAATGAATTATTTTTATTCTTCCTTTTCAACAATGTCACTCACCTGATTCATTTCTAAATTTTTAGCCTTTTTTGCTAATATAAAAATTCTTACAATAGAAATTGTACAAAATACCATATTGATAATATTAAATATCATTATAGGATATAGTTCAACAAAATAGCCATATACTGCCCATAATACTGAATTAATGAATAAGCATACCTTAATAAATGCCTCACTCTTAAGTGGGCTATTTTTTATCATAAATGCTATTATTACACCAGTTGAATAAAATAAATTTCCTAAAACTGGTAAATAGCCATACCAAACATTATCATTTAATAAAATGTTTAATGTTACACCTAATCCTACGGCAACTATAACACAAATAATATTTAATACTAATTTAACAATTTCACTTTTAATATTTAAAAACAATAAAATAGCATTTCTTGTTAAAGATACAGCCTCCTGTGATAAAGCACTAAAGGCGTTCATCATAAATTCAGAAATAATAGCTAATATATGATTAGCTGATTGAAATAATAATATTTTTCTTTTTGATTTTAATAATGCTGATAGAGTAAATAATGTATTTCCAACAAATGATAATACATTAGCTATAATAAATACTGTATTCATCTTAATTCTCCAATTTTTACTATATTATTCTACCACCATTTTAAATATAAGAAAATAATAGGTAATCTTTTTTAAGACTACCTATCATAAATAATTATTTAACTATAGATTTTAAAATCTTTTCCTGTACATAGGCTGGAGCTTCCTCATATCCATTAAATGTTCTATTGAAATAACCAGCACCCTGAGTCATAGACTTTAAGTCATTTACATATTCTAAGATTTCAGATTCAGGAACTAAAGCTGTAATCTTTTGATCCTTAGCTGAGTTTACATCCATACCAATAATCTTAGCACGACGTGTATTTAAATCAGATAAAATAGTACCTGTATCATCAGGATGTACTGTAACAGTAACCTTAATAATTGGCTCTAAAATGACGGGCTTACACTTCATATAAGCATCCTTAAATGCTAATATAGCAGCGTTTTTAAATGCTAATTCATTTGAATCAACATCATGGTATTTACCATCCTTTAATATAGCATGAACGCCAATAACTGGGAAGCCAGCTAATAAGCCCTTTTCACAAGCCTCATAGAAGCCCTTTTCAACAGCTGGGAAGTAATTCTTAGGTACAGCACCACCAAATACCTCTTCAGTAAATTTATTTTCATCAGATGGCTTGAATTCCATTTGAACTACACCATAGAATCCAGCACCACCAGATTGCTTAATATATCTACCATCACCAATAGCTGAGCCCTTGATAGTCTCACGGTAAACAACCTTAGAATCCTCAGTTTGAACATTTAATTTATAAGAATTTTTCATTCTTTCTAAAATGAAATTTAAATGACCTAAGCCTAAGCTACCAATTAATAATTGATTAGTTTCATGATTTCTCTTAACCTCAACTGATTTATCCTCAAGCATAATCTTTTGTAAAACTGTACCAAGCTTATCATCATCATTCTTATTAGATGTAACTAATGCTTTATAATAAACTGCAGTTGGGAATTCAATTTCATTATATAAAACCTTATTCTTAGGATCACATAATGTCATAGATGTTTCTAATCCATCAATCTTATTAATACAACCAATATCACCAGCATGTAATTCATTTACTGGATTTTGCTTAGCTCCACATAATGTAAATAGCTGATTAATAGAAATATTCTTCTTTAAATTAGGAACATATACAGTATCACCCTGCTTTAAAACACCAGAATTAACTTTAAAAATTGATGTAGTACCAGAGAATGAATCTACTGTTGTCTTAAATACAAATGCACTAAATGGCTCATCATCTAATGTCTTAATTTGAATTTGATTTAATTCCTCATTTACAGCCTCAATTGGCTTTAAATCACTAGGATTAGGTAAATAATCAATTAGCATAGATAATGCAGTATGAACTGTAATATTCTTTAATGCAGAACCAACTAATACTGGAGTTAATTCAGAAGCTAAAACACCATTTCTTAAGCCCTCATGAATTTCTTCATTAGTTAATGCCTCACCACTAAAGAACTTATCTAATAATTCCTCACTAGTTTGAGCAACTGCCTCAACCATTGTATTATGAAGCTCAAATACCTTTTGCTTCTTATCATCATAAATTGGGGCGTCCTCACATTCCTTACCATTATATTTTCTAGCCTTTAAAGTAACTACATTAATATAACCATCGAATGTATTATCATGTCCCATTGGATAACAGAATGGAATAGCATTCTTACCAAGCTTTGTTCTAATTTCATCTAAAACTGCTTCAAAATTAATAGATTCCTTATCCATCTTATTTACATAAATAATTGTAGGAATGCCTTTCTTTCTAAGCATATTCCAATGCTTAACAGTTTCAACCTGAACACCTGATGTCGCATCAAGCACTAAAATCGCACCCTTAACTACACCAATAGCCGCGATAGCCTCTCCGATAAAATCATCATTTCCTGGAATATCAATTAAATTGATTTTATAATTATCATATTCAACTGGAACGATACTCATTCTAACTGATGATAATTTATCCTTTTCCTCAGGAAGGTAATCACTTACAGTTGTACCCTTTTCAACTGATCCCTTTGCCTTTCCTGTTGCTGTAGAATATAAAGATTCTACTAAAGTTGTTTTACCACTACCCTGGTGGCCTAAAACAACAACGTTTCTAATATTGTTTCCTGCCATATACTATTTTCCTTTCTTTTATAACGTAAACTATTAAAAATATTATAACGTATTTTTTTTAAATATTAAATACATAAAAAGAAAAAAATAGACCAACTTTTTCAAATTGGTCCAATTTATATTAAAAATCGAATAAAGATACCTGCTTATATCCTGTAATGTTATCATCCTCATTAAATTCAATCCAGGTTCTAGTTTCATTTATTGGATTTGCAATAGATGGAACATCTACCTTAATAACATCTAAAAACTTATATAAATAAGCATCTGATTGTAATCTAGTAAAATCAAGATTATCAATATAATCCTGAGCTTTTATAGAATCATATTCAGGACAAATATGCCATTTAATATATTCCTCATAATTGATTTTTATAGTATCAATTAAAATAGCATAGCCTAAAAGCTCATATGTTTCAGAATCAATTAAAGCAATTTTTCCTCTAATAGATGTATCCTCTAATCTTGCATCATCCGATTTCGCACCTGATATGATTTCATTTAAATAATATCTTTTCATTTTTAAACCATACACAGGCAATCACTTCCTCTAGCTTCTAAGTGGCTTATCTAAAGATTCATCATGAATAGAATCTAATTTAATAATATCATCTTTTTCAAGCTTAAAGTCAAGTAAAATATTATCAATAATTCTTTCATCATGAATTGACTTAGGTAAAGGTAATGTATTTTTGTCTAAGCAATATCTTAAGCAAATCTTAGCTGGAGAAACATTATATTTCTTAGCAATTTCAACTAATGTAGGATTATTTAGCATCTTACCTGTTGCTAAAGGAGAATATGCTTCTACTAAAATATTATTTTCATTACAATACTTAGTAACCTTAGGCTGAGTATTACCTAAGAAAAATCTAATTTGATTAACCATAGGAACAACATTTGTTGCCTCAATTAATGGCTTAATATTAGAAGGTTGGAAATTAGAAACACCAATAGCTCTAATCTTACCTTGATTATATAAATCAATCATTGCCTTCCATGATTCAATATTGCCCTCAGTACAATCCTGTCCAATATTACTCCAAGGCCAAGGTGCATGAATTAAATATAAATCTAAATAATCAACACCTAAATTCTTGCAAGATTCATTGAAACTTTCAATTGTAACATCATATCCTTTTTTATCTGCAGGAAGCTTAGTTGTAATAAAGATATCCTCTCTTTTTATACCAGAATCCTTAATAGCCTTTCCAACAGCCTCTTCATTTTCATAAACTAATGCTGTATCAATATGTCTATAGCCTGCCTTAATAGCACATAAAACTGCATTATAAGCATCAGCTGGAGCGCTTTGCCATGTACCAAAGCCTACTTGTGGAATTTTTACACCATTATATAAAACATAATCTAAATCCTTAACCATAAAATCACCGTATCCTTTCTTTTTTTATATTAAATATTATTTATCTTTGTTTCAAGATGAAAATATTAAATAAAATAAATTTGTGCTAATTTTTCCGGATATTATTTTCACATTTAGAAAATAAACTAAAAAGAGAAAAAAAGAGCCTAAGATTGAATCTTAGACTCATAATATTACTTTCTTGGATTTCTAATATTTGCTTGAGCAGCAGCTAAACGAGCAACTGGTACTCTAAATGGAGAACAAGATACATAATCTAATCCTGCATTATGATAGAAATCAATACTCTTTGGCTCACCACCAGTTTCACCACAAACACCAACGTGTAAATCAGGTCTTGTAGCTCTACCTTGCTTAACAGACATAGATACTAATTTACCTACACCCTTATAATCTAATGTCTTAAATGGATCCTCATCTAAAATATTATTCTTGTAATATGAAGGTAAGAATTTAGCAGCATCATCACGAGAGAAGCCGAAAGTCATTTGTGTTAGGTCATTTGTACCAAATGAGAAGAATTCTGCCTCTTCTGCGATTTCATCAGATAATAATGCAGCTCTTGGAATTTCAATCATTGTACCTACATGGTAATTCATCTTAACATTAGCTTCCTTAATAAGCTTATCTGCAGTTTCACAAATAATATTCTTAACGAACTTTAATTCCTTAACCTCAAGTACAAGTGGTACCATGATTTCTGGTTCAATATTCTTACCAGTCTTCTTCATTACATTAATAGCTGCCTTAATAATAGCAGTTGTTTGCATACGACAAATCTCAGGATAAGTTACAGCTAAACGGCATCCTCTATGACCCATCATTGGGTTAGATTCATGAAGCTCAGCAATTCTATCCTTAATAGCCTCAACGCTCTTACCTGTAGCATTAGCTAATTCCTCAATTAAAGAATCCTCTTGAGGTAAGAATTCATGTAGAGGTGGATCTAATAGACGAACATTAACATTCATGCCATCCATGATTTCATATAACCCCTCAAAATCCTTTTGTTGCATTGGCTCTAATTCAGCTAATGCCTTTTCTCTATCCTCTACTGTATCAGCTAAAATCATCTTTCTCATAGAGAAGATTCTATCCTTATC
>DJXM01000036.1 GCA_002449755.1 Caryophanales bacterium UBA7004 | reverse complement strand
ATTTATTTAAATTTCTCTGATCCATGGCCTAAAAGCCATCATGCTAAAAGAAGATTAACATCTCCTTTATTTTTAGATTTATATAAGCATGTATTAAAAAAGGATGGAGAAATTCATTTTAAAACTGATAATAGAGGTTTATTTGAATATTCATTAGAGACATTTAATGAAAATGGATTTAGCTTATCTCATATATCATTAGATTTACATAAGGATTTAGAAAAATATCCTTTTAATATAACTACTGAATTTGAAGATAAATGGTCTAAGCTAGGACCTATCTATCGTTTAGAGGCAAAGGTGAAATAATGGTTCGTTTTATACTTATTGGAGGTAAGGGCAAGGATTCTAATTTAAATCATATTGAGGATTCTATGCTTAAAATGACTAATAAGAAAAAACCAATAATTTTATATTGTCCATATGCTTCAAGGGATATGGATAAATCATGTATAAAATTTCATAATTTAATGAATAATTTAGATTGTGAAATTATTGATTTAAATATGGAGAATATAAATGAATTTGATTCTTTATTAAATAAGGCTGATATTTTATATGTTGGTGGTGGAGTATCAGATGATTTAGTAAGGATTTTTAAGGATTATCATTTAGATATGGTGCTAATTAAATATTTAGATTCTAATAAAATATATGCCGGTTCATCTGCTGGTGCTATGCTTTATACAAAAATATCAATGGGTGATAAGGATATGTTTACTGATAACTACCATAATTATAATTATAAAATGGTTGAATGCTTAGGTTTATTAAACATATCTATTTGTCCACATTATCAAAATGATGATTTAATTATATACAATGATGAAATAAAAAAGTATTCATTTGATTCTTTTGGAATTGAGGAGGATACTGCAGTAATAATAGATAACAATAAATATGGATGTATTAAGGATGATAGAAAAAGAAGTGTTTATTATTTTGCTTCAAATAATTATTTAATGGTCCCTATTTATGAAGGAGAGATTTATGAAAAGGATAGCAGTTTTAGGTCCTAAGGGCACATATAGCGATGTTGCTAAAGAAAAATATTTAAGTGGCATTAATTCGAATATAGAAACTATTTATTATCCATCAATTATAAAAGCAATTAACGCGATTGATGATAATACTATAGCTATTGTTCCATTTGAAAATTCTTTAGATGGATTTGTGCTTGAATCATTAGATAAAATGATTTCAAATAAATTAAATATTGTTAAGCAATTAAAGCTATCTATTGATTTTGCTTTTGTGGCAAATGTTAGTGATATTAATGATGTAAAGGATGTTTATTGCCAGTTTAAGTCATATGGACAATGTTTAGATTTTATTACAGCTAATTCATTTAATGTCATTAAAACTGAAAGTAATATTGAATCATTAGATAGATTTAAATTAGCTGGTAAGGGCTTTGGTGCTATTATTCCTATTCATGCATTAAAGGAAGACTTTCCTTTAGTTATTAAGCATATTTCTGATAGTAAAAATAATGAAACTAGATTTTTTGTTTTGAATAATAAAAGAGAAAATATGGGATTTAAAAATGATGTTGAGGCATCATTGGTTATTAAATCTATTTTAGATAGGCCTGGTATTTTATTTGAAATACTAGAAAAGTTCCATAATGAAAATATTAATTTGAAATCTATTTTATCTAGACCAGATAAAACTGGTATGGGTAATTATAATTTCTATATTGAATGCTCTTTGGGTAAGGATATAGAAGGGTTTAATAAGTTATTAAAAAGCTTTAGTAATGAAAATGAATACAAGGTAAATTTGCTTGGTGTTTATGAGGTGATTTAGATGAATATCGTTGATATAATCATTAAAAAAAGAAATAATAATGAGTTTACAAAGGAAGAAATTGAATATTTTATTAATGGTTATGTTGATGGTAGCATTGAAGAATATCAAGCATCAAGCCTACTTATGGCAATTTATTTTAATGGTATGACTGATGATGAATTATTTAATTTTACTAATGCGATGATTAATTCAGGAGATACTATAGATTTAAGCCAAATTGAAGGAATTAAGGTTGATAAGCATTCAACTGGTGGTGTAGGAGATAAAACTACATTAGTTGTTGGTCCTATTTTAGCATCATTAGGAATAAAATTTGCTAAGATGAGTGGAAGAGGATTAGGTCATACTGGTGGTACATTAGATAAGCTAGAATCTATTCCTGGGTATAAAACTAGCATACCATTTGAAAAATTCATTGAAATAGTTAATGATATTAATATTTCTATAATTGGCCAATCAAAGGATTTAGTACCAGCAGATAAAAAATTATATGCTTTAAGAGATGTTACTGGTACTGTTGAATCTATTCCATTAATTGCGGCATCTATTATGTCAAAGAAGCTAGCTGTTGGAACTGATATTATTTCATTAGATGTTAAGCTTGGAAATGGTGCTTTTATGAATAATATTGATGATGCTAGAAAATTAGCATCATTAATGATAAATATTGCTAAAAAATCAGGAAGAAGTGCTTTTGCAACAATAACTAATATGGATGAGCCTTTAGGTGAGGCTATTGGTAATTCATTAGAGGTTATTGAGGCGATTAATACATTAAATGGCAAGGGACCAAAGGATTTTACTGAATTATGTATTGATTTAGCTGGTGAAATTATTTATGAGGCTAAGATGGCTCAATCTATAGATTTAGGTAAGGATTTAGCTAAAGCTCAAATAAAAAATGGTAAAGCCCTAGAATCATTAAAGAATTGCGTAAAAGCCCAAGGTGGAGATATTAGATACATAGATGATCCATCATTATTCAAATTAGCTAAGAAGCGCTTAGAGGTTAAAGCTAATAGAAGTGGCTATGTTGAGGCAATAGATACTAAGGGATTAGGTATTTTAAGCTCACGCTTAGGAGCAGGTAGAGAAAAAATTACTGATAAAATAAATCATTCTACAGGTATATTATCAAAGGCTAAGGTTGGTGATATGATAAATGTAGGAGATGTATTAGCTATAGTTTATTCAGATTTTGCTGATACATCTAAAATAATCGAAGAGGTAAAATCTTCATATAAAATAGGTGATAATAAGAAAAGCCTAAAGCTAATCTATGATGTGATTAGATAGAAATTCAAATTCCACTTGAATTCTATAACTATTTTATGTATAATTATTTCAGTTGTGTGTGGAATGGAGGTTTCATATATGAAGTTCATAATTGATATATTCGTTGCTATATTTGCAATTTTATTAATAATAGTTGTTATGTTACAAAATTCTAAGGATGACATTAATGATGCATTTAATGGTTCAAAATCAGAATTATTTAAGGAACAAAAGGTTCGTGGTGTTGAATTATTTATGCAAAGAGCTACAGCAGCTTTAGCAGTAATCTTTGTAGCTTTAGTTATTGTTTCAGTTTTATTACATACAAGCTTTAGATAATGAGATTGCAAAATCTCATTTTTATTTTTTAAAGGGGTGTTTTTTTATGGACAATAAAAATTTAATAATTAAGGGTCTTAAGGAAGCACCTATGGATTTAGATTTATTAATGAAATATACAAATCTAAATAGTGATGAATTATTACCTTTAATTGAAGAATTAATTAATGAAGGAAAAATAAGGAAAACTAAAAAGAATGGCATATATAAGATTAATAAGGGAAGAAGTGCTTTTACATTAGATGAAATAAATCCAGAGGATGTATTAAAATATATTGCTGAAGGATTTACTGATATTTATTCTTTAATGGCTAAAACAAATCTCACTAGAGCTAAAATGAAAAACATGCTAGGTGATTTAGTAAATGAAGGAAAAATAAGACATATTAAGGAGTATTATAGGGATTATTATACAATGCCTAAAGAGGCTAGAATTTCTGTTTCTGATAATGGAAGAATAAAGGCCTTTGTAGAAGGTATGGATAGACCATATAATATTGAAGGTGGTAATAGCGCTGTCTTTGATTCTGATTATGTAACTATATTGCCATTAGATAAATATGATAATACGGCAATTATAGATTCTGTAATTGAACGTGGCCATACATTTGTTGTTGGTATATTTAAATCTAAAAAATCTAAGAAAACAGGTATAGTTAGAAATTATATTGAATCATCTATTCCAAGATTTAATGTTATAGTTGATGTATTAGATGATACTAATGTATTACCTGATATGATTGTTACAGCTGAGCTTGAATATTTAAATAATGGTAAAATTTTAGGTCATAATTTAAAGGTCGTAGGCCATAAGGATGACCCAGGTATTAAAATAGCTGAAATTGCCTTAGAATTTGGCTTTAATTTAAAGTTTAGCGATGATGTAATGAAAGAGGTAGCTTCTATTCCTCAAGAGGTAAATGAAAAGGATTTTAAGGGAAGAAGAGATTTTAGAAGCTTAGATATTATCACGATAGATGGTGATGATTCTAAGGATTTTGATGATGCTATCTATTTAGAGGAATTACCAAATGGTAATTATTCATTAGGTGTTTATATAGCTGATGTATCAGAATATGTTAAGGAAGGCTCAAAGCTAGATATTGAAGCACTAAAGCGTGGTACATCATTATATTTAGCTGATAGAGTTATACCTATGCTTCCACATGAATTATCTAATGGAATTTGTTCTTTAAATCCAGAATCTGATAGATTAGTATTAGCATGTATTATGGAATATTCTAAGCAAGGTAAGCTTATAAATTATGAAATATGTGAGGGTGTAATTAATTCTCATCATAGAATGACATATAATAATGTAAATAAATTATTAAATGATGATGAGGAATTAATTAATGAATATCCTGATATTTATCCTATGCTTAAGAAAATGGAATCTTTTTCTAAGGTTTTAAGAGAATTAAGACATAAAAAGGGTGGTATCGAATTTGATACTGTAGAATATTCATTTAGATTAAATGAGGATGGAAGTCCTAAGGAAATTATTAAAAGAGAAAGAGATAATGCCGAAAAGCTTATAGAGGATTTTATGCTAGCAGCAAATGAAACTATAGCTTATTCAATGAATATAATGAATTTACCAATAGTTTATCGTATTCATGAAAAGCCTGATCAGGATAAGCTTAGAAAAACAATTTCTGAGGTTAAATCTATGGGAATAGATGTTAAATTAACCCAAAATGATATTCATCCTAAGCAGGTCCAAGAAATAATTGAAAAGGCTAGCGATAATGAGAATAAATATATTATTAATAATATGATGCTAAGAAGTATGATGAAGGCTAAATATTCTAGTCAAAATTTAGGTCATTATGGATTAGCTATGAATTATTATTGTCATTTTACTTCACCTATTAGACGTTATCCTGATTTAATGACTCATAGAATGATAAAAAAATTATTCCTACATCCTTCAAATAGCTTTGAAAGAGACTTAGGCTATTATTCATCAATTATTCCTGAGATTGCATTAAAGAATTCATCTAGTGAAAGAAGATCTGTAGATTGTGAAAGAGCAACTGATGATATGCTATATGCTTGGTATATGGAATCAAGAATTGGGGATATCTATTTGGGAACTATTGTTTCAATCACACCATTTGGAATGTTTGTTGAGATTGAAAATGGCATTGAAGGCTTGATTCTATATAAGAATTGTATTGAATATTTTGATTATGATGAAAAGAAGAATTGTGCTTATACAGATAGCCATAGGTATTATTTAGGTGATAAGATAGCTGTTAAATGTATTGGAGCATCTAAAGAGGAAAGAAAGATAGATTTTATTATGGAAAATGGAGGTATCTATGAAGATAATATGTCAAAATAAGAAGGCTTCATTTGAATATTTCCTTTTAGATAAATTTGAGGCAGGTATTAAATTAAAGGGCACAGAAATTAAATCTATAAGAGCTGGAAAATGTAATATCAATGATGCTTATGTAATTATGAAAAATAATAGACCATATATTTTAAATATGTTTATTGCTAAATATGATAATGGTAATATATTTAATCATGATGAATTAAGAACAAGAGAATTATTAATGCATAAGCATGAATGCATTAAATTAGCAAATAAAATTAAGCTTGAGGGCTTAACATTAGTTGCAACTAAGGCTTATTTTGAGGGTTCATTAGTTAAAATTGAGGTTTGCCTTGCGAAGGGTAAGAAGCTTACTGATAAGAGAGAAACCATCAAAAAGCGTGATTTAGAAAGAATAAATGCCAAAGCAAGCAAGGATTATTAAAATTCTTGCTTGCAAAAATAAAATTTAATAATATACTATAAATACAATTAAATATGGGGATGTCTTTGGATTCGCTGTGATTTAAGGACATGTGTAAGCATGTGGTGGGATTATCGGCCACCTTAAAAACGTCGGGGTTTTTAAATAAACGCTGAAGAAAACAATGATTATGCATTCTTAGCTGCTCAATCAAATAGAGCTGCTAACTTTGCTTTCGCTTGCTAATATAAATTAAGCGACTCATCTCTATTTGTTTCCTATGCAAATAGACTATGAGATTACTACAGTAGGATATATTAATCCTGTGCTATTCTAACAGGAATTAACGAATCTAATAGAATGTAGTTAATATTTGGTATGCGTATTCACCTGGTATTAATGAAGAATGTAAGAATAAGCTAAACATGTAGAAAGCATATGAAATTGGGTTGCATACAGGGGTTCGAGTCCCCTCATCTCCACCAAATGTAACATAACTTTGTGATTGAAACATAAAGTTCCCATAAATAAAAGACGGCTTGATATAGCCGTTTTTTCATTTTTTTCGTGGTTAAGCCATTTTGAGAATTATTTTTTTGGGCAAAGTTCATAAAAAAGCGATACATAACTTTCAAAAAATTCTCAAAAATGAGGCTAAAAAGTTCAGAAAAAAGCGATACAGAAATATTTTTTCTTCTCACTAATTTATAGTATTTTCAATAAAAAAAGAGCCGAAGCTCTTAATTTATTTCTTTTGTTTATTTATTGAATATATTGTATCTGTGCATTTAGTAAGTTTATCAGCTATTTCAAGCATAACCATTTCTTGCTCATTTAAAGGTTTTTCTTTAATTGTTTCTATTAATATATCTATCTTTGTTTTAGAAATATTTAAAAATAACTTATTTAATTTTTTATAATAATCGTTTCCTATGCCAGTAAGCTTGTATCTTATATCATAACCCTTATTATATTTTGTTTTTGATATAATTCTTTCACTTTCTAATTTAATGAAAAATGAATACACATAGGATTGACTAATGTCTTCAATTTTATATCTACTTTTTACAACTTCAATAATCTCTGGTATCTTTAAATCTTTTTTTATAGTATCGTCTTTCTTAATACCATTATATAGAACAGTTAATACGGCAAAACTCTTTGCTGAAACATTAGACATTTCCATTTTTAATATCCTCAACTTTCTTAAATAATTTATCTGATTTTTCTTCAAACTCTTTTAAATCATTTGAATCATAAATTAAATATTTTAATTCATCTATGGCTTTTATAAGTTTTCTATTTATTCTTTCTTGCTCTATTAACTTTCTTGAAAGCTCGGCAGAAGAAGTGCGTTCTGCTGTTTCTAATATGCCACTTACTTTACTAGGCTTTAGATAGGCTTTTAATATGATTGATGATTCAACTTGGTATTTATTACCTAGTGCTTCAATAAAATCAAAGAATAAGGAATATTTTTCTCTTTGTCGATAAATTGTTTTATCACTTTTACCAATGGTATCAAATAATTCCTTTATAGCGAATTTATTATTTTTAATGTCATCTTTGATACTTTTTATGTATTCAATTTTAGACATGTAATAATCAAATGCTTTACGGATCATTTCTGCTTGAACTTTGTTTTCTTTATCATAAGAGAATTGTTCAAAAGTAATAGGAGAAATGGAAGAAAAAATACCTCTAAAGATGCGTTCCTTATCCGATATAAGAGAAACTTCATCATCAGAGGTCATAAGTTCTTCTCGTAATTCACTTAAAACTATATTACTACTCATAACTTATTACCTCATTTAATATTATTATTCATATTTATTTTTAACGTATTTTCTACGTTCACAATCTTTGTTCTTACAAGTTCCATTTGGAACATTTATATAATCTTCTAACTTTACACCTTCCTGCTTTGCTAAATCAGTTAGAATATAAAGCATTTCCTTTGTATAATTACCATATTTCATATTATGAAGTTCTTGATATTCTTCCTCAATATTTCTTGTATATGAAATAGTAGTAATATCCTCTTTATGACCGATAGTTTTTGCTATTATTTCAAGAGGAATACCAGCTTTAACCATCTTATGAATTCTATATACTCTAAACTGATGAACAGTAGGATAAGCAATAGTATCATCTGGTTCTATAAACTCTGGTAATTTGGCTTCATCACATATATTTTTGACATGTGTGCTGTGCATATAATTATTATACCATATATTATTTATATTTA